>NZ_JBSFUU010000014.1:0-158688 GCF_053591955.1 Streptomyces sp. NPDC002845
GCGGGGTGC
Organism: Streptomyces sp. NPDC002845; assembly: GCF_053591955.1. Taxonomy (NCBI): domain Bacteria; kingdom Bacillati; phylum Actinomycetota; class Actinomycetes; order Kitasatosporales; family Streptomycetaceae; genus Streptomyces; species Streptomyces sp. NPDC002845. The sequence continues at coordinate 10 of NZ_JBSFUU010000014.1, forward strand.
TGGCAAACCTCGCAGCCACCGGCGTCGACCACCTCGTCAAGGTCGCCAAGCACGGCCTGAAGCTGATCCAGTACCGCCCGCACCTCGTCGACGGCTGCCTCACCGAGACCGGCCTGACCATTGGTCCGACCCAAACGTGACCTTGCTACCTCACGCATTAAAGATCAGTAGCGGCCGTCCTTCGGTTCGCTGTACACGACGACGGTGTTGTTGTCGCGGTCGATGAGGAGGTAGACGGGGATGTCGGCCGCCGCGTAGCCGACGGGCTTGTCGACGCGGTCGCGGCGGTCGGTGTCCCGGTCGTGGGAGGTGATCTCCACGGCCATGAGGGCGCCGTCGGCGTCTGACCACTCGCCGTGTCCCCTGAAGTGGTCGACCGGCGCCAGGAAACCGTCCGTACGGGCGCGTCCCTTGCGGTAGGCCTCGGCCTTGACTCCCCGTTCTGGCACGAGATCCAGGTCGGGACGTTGCAGCAGGCACTGGCGCACCAGCCACACGAAGATCGAACCGTGGTTGCCGTCCGGCATTGCCTTGACCTCTAGTTTTCCGTTGATGTACTCAAGCCGGACGGTCTCCGGCGCCCTGCGTTCCAGCTCCTCGAAATCCTCGACGCTCAGCGGGTCCATGGTGCGGACCCGACCGTCGACGAATTCGAGCCGTACGCGGGCCGGGGCCACGCTGGCCAGTTCCTCGAAGTCCTCGATGGGCATCTGCGGGCGTTCAGCGGTGCTGGGGGTCATGGCTTCGCCTCCTTCCCTCCATCGTGCCCCGGGGCAGTGCCGTCGGACCGTAGGAGCTGTCATATGGGTGTCCTCTCTCGTCGGTCGGCCATAGCGGCACGGATCTCGGCCGCGTGTGTACGCACGGCCCCGGCGCTCAGGGGCGCGGTGGGGCGTGGAGGCTCTGTTTCGCCTCGGCAGGGTCCGCACCTGCCGCCCGGTAGTGCCTCGGGGCGGCCGGGTGTGCGGCAGGTCGCGCACTCCAGCATGCGGAGGGGTGGGCGTGGGGGTTCTGATGCGGGCTCGGGCGGGAGCTTGGTGGTCAGGCGGCGGCGGACCAGGGCTGCCGGGTGGTGGACGGGGGTGGGGAGGCCGGCGGTCAGGGCGTGGAGTACGGCCTCGTCCGTGGCTCCCCGTGCGAACCAGTCCGTCACCAGCGGGGCGAGTTCCGCACAGTCGGCCTGGGAGAGGGACAGGGCCGGGGCCGTGCGGCCGAGGGCGGCGAGGAGGGTGTGGGCGCGGGAGCGGGTCGGGCGGGGGCGTTCCTGCGGCTCCGGTGACTCCGGTGTCTTCTCCGGTACGTCGCCCCGCGTGAACCTTGCCCACCAGTCGTCGTCCCGTGCCGTACGGGAGAACCACGTTCGGGTGATCCATCGCGGGCTGCCCGAACCGGCGATGTGTTCGCGGCCTCGGCGCAAGTGGCCTGCCCGTTGGAGGGTGTTGAGGGCCGTACGCAGGGCGCATTGGCCGTACGGGAGGTGCTTGGCCAGCGTTTTTACGGAGATGTCGGCGCCGTTGGGGAGGCGGTCGAGGTACGCGGCGATGGCGGCTTCGCGGGGCGGGAGGTGCGCGAAGTCGTGGTTGGTGCGGGGGAGTTGGTCAGGGGCGGAGCGCTTGCCGTAACCCGGATTGGCCATGGGGTGCGGGGGCGCGTGCGCGGGCAGGACGGCAGCACTAGGATTGGCTTCAGCCATGGGATCGAAACGTCCTTCGATCTCGTAGGTCAAGCCCCCGCAGGTGTTGGTAGCACCTGGCGGGGGCTGTTCGTTATGTGGGCACGCTAGACCCTTGTGACTGTGCGTGGCAAGCCGAATGCGTCAAGTCAACACGCGGGGTGGGAGGGTGGGTTGAGACCCTCCACCCATTCCTTGAAAAGAGGGCTCGGGGCTGAGGGCTTGAGCTTCGGGGCGGTCGAGATGGCGGGTTCGGTGGGTCAGCCCATGCTCTTCGCGCCGTCCAGGGACTCGCGGATGATGTCTGCGTGGCCGGCGTGCTGGGCGGTCTCGGCGATGATGTGCAGCAGCACCCTGCGGGCCGACCAGTGTGCCCCGGGCTCGTTCCAGGGGGCCTCGGGCAGCGGATGCGCTGCGTTCAGGTCGGGCAGGGCGGTGACCAACTCGTCCGTCCTGCGGGCCACCTCGGCGTAGTCCGCCAGCACACCGGCCAGTGTCTCGCCGGGCAGCATCCGGAACTCGTCGGCCCGCCGGGCCCAGTCCTCCTCGGTCATGGCGCTGAAGTCATCCGTCGCCGAGGGGCCGTTCCGGATAAAGTCCACCCAGCTCCGCTCGACCGACGTGACGTGTTTGATCAGGCCGCCCAGGCACAGTTCGCTGACGGTGGTGCGCTGCCCGGCCTGTTCGTCGGTGAGGTCGCGGGTGGTGAAGCGCAGGAAGCGCCGGTGGTGGGCCAGCGCTTCCAGCAGGTCGGCGCGCTCGTCGGTGGTGAGCGGTTCGTTGGCGGCGGTGGTGTCGCTCAGGGTGTGGCTCATGGCGTCGTTCATGGTCTCGGCCCTCCGTGGAATCCGGTTCCGTCGGTCGAGCCACACGCTAGGAGCCAATGAGGTCAGATTCTGACCTCTTGGCTCGCGTCTCCTAGGGCCTGTCCGGCGGATCATGCCGGACAGGCCCGTGGTCCCGAGGAGGGCTCAGCGCTTGAGCGTGAAGGTGAAGTCGCCGGAGAGCTTGCCGCTCAGCCGGACTGCCGAAACGAGTTTCCCCTCCGTGATCAGTCTCTCGACCTCGGCCCGCGAAAGACCGCAACCTTCAGCGATCAGTCGCACCGGCCGGACAGGGATCCGCGCCGCAAAGCGGACCGAGACGTCGATCACCTCGCGGTCCAGGTGATCCGATCCGCCGGTGTCGAGGCGCCAGGCGTTGTCCCAGTCGAGGGCGATGCGATTACGGCGCCGCACGACCGGATCCTGGAGCAGCTCAGCTGTCAGGCCAGGGTCGTTGTCATGCAGCCGGTCCAGCAGCTCAGGTCGTACGGAGCGCACATTCATCCGCTCCAGGACCGTGAGCTTTGCAGTTTCCCCGCAAGCGGTACAGAGCGCGAGGAGCCAGGCGTCGATGAGCTTGTGGTTTGCGTTGACGCGAAATTTACCGCTTGCCCTGAAGCGCTCGGACGCGCACGCGTGGCAACGGCGGCGAACGAGCGGCAGGCAGGTGGGCACGACCACCCAGTTTTTGAGCACAGAAGTACACCGGTTTCAGTGAGAAGTCCGCAGCAAAAAGAAGCGCGGCGCACATGCGCGACGCGCGACAAATCAGCGCTCGGGAGGTCTCACAGGGTGTACAACGGCACGTCCTTGACCAGACGACTTGGTTCGGCAGCACGGTAATGGCGCACAGCGGCGCTGCTCCACTGGTTTTCGAGCGCCTCACCGCCAGGTTCCATCCGGCGGTTCATGGACGAAGCCAGAGCCAGATCGCGGCGACGGTGACGGTGCCGTGGAAGACGTAGGCCCGCTTGTCGTACCTCGTGGCCACAGCCCGGAAGTTCTTGAGCCTGTTGATCGTTCGCTCGGCCTCGCTCCTACGCTTGTAGATCGTCTTGTCGAAGCCGGCGGGCCGACCGCCTTTGCTGCCCCGGCGCTTGCGGTTGGCCCGCTGGTCCCTCGGCTCGGGGATGGTGTGCCTAGGGCCTGTCCGATGAATCTTGGCCCAGTGGTGCCCTGATGAGTTCGGGGCTGACTCGCGGCACGATAGGCCTGAATGGGTATTCGATAGCCATCGGCTCATTTGGTTGGCAGGCTTCGGTCATGAACTCCCAGCTCAATGACGTGCCGAGTCGGTCCTGGCTCGGTGCCCCGATCGACGCCCGCTCTCTGTTTGCTCCGGAACACGCCGCGCTGATGGCCACGCTGCGCGGCCTGGCGCCCGCCGACTGGAGCAAGGAAGCGGTGCCGGGCTGGACCGTCCAAGATCTCGCCGCACACCTCCTGGGCGACTTCTACGGGCGCCTAGCCCGCGACCGCGACGCCCACCGGGAAGGTCCCGCCTTCGCGCCGGGCGAGACGCTGGAGGCGTTCATCCACCGCATCAACCAGGAATGGGTAGACGCCTTCTCCCGGGTGAGTCCGGCCGCGCTCACCGACACCCTCAACCTCATCGGCGGTCAGATCGCCCCGTTCTTCGAGGCCACCGACCCCAACTCCCCGTCGCTGGGTGTGTCCTGGGCCGGCGTTGACCCGGCACCGATGTGGCTGGACAGCGCCCGCGACTTCACCGAGTTCTGGACCCATCGCCAACAGATCGGCCGCGCGGTCGGCCAGGACACCGATCCTGATCCGCGGTTCCTGTCCGTGGTGCTGGACACCTTCATGCGGGCCCTGCCTCACACCCTGCGCGAGGCCGCCGCGCCGGTGGGCACGCAGGTCCAGGTGCAGATCGACGGACCGGCCGGCGGCAGCTGGACGGTCACGGCCACCGGTCCCCGCTGGTCACTCGCCGAGCCGGACGCCGGACATCCCGCCGCGCTCGTGCGTCTGGATGCGGAGGCCGCCTGGCGCCTGTGCACCCGCGGCATCCAGCCAGACACCGCCCTCGCTCGCGCCCGCATCGACGGCGACCGCGAGCTGGCCGAGGCCGCCTGCCAGATCGTGTCGATCGTCTACTGACCGCGGCCTCAATACGCCGCCCCGGCCGCGGCATCCGGTGCTCGTCAGCCGCGAAGCCACAGCCGGAGCGCGGCCACCAGCACGCTGCCGTGGAACACGTAGGCCCGCTTCTCATAGCGGGTGGCCACGGCCCGGAAGCCCTTGATCGCGTTCACGGTTCGCTCCGCTTCATTCCGGCGGCGGTAGATCTCCTTGTCGAAGCCGGTGGGCCGGCCGCCCGATCGGCCCCGGCGTTGATGGTTGGCCGTTGGTTGGCCGGCTCGGGAATGGCGTGCTTGATCTGCCGACGGCGCAGATAGCGGCGGTTGCGGCGGGAACTGTAAGCCCGGTCGGCACACAGATGATCCGGACGGGTGCGGGGATGCCCGCCGCCCGGCCGGGCGACCCGGATACGGTCCAACACCTCGATCATCTGTGGGGCATCACCCCACTGCCCGGGCGTGATGACGAAGGCGAGTGGACGCCGTCCGCCCTCGCTCGCCATATGTATCTTGCAGGTGAAACCGCCCGTGAACGGCCCAGGGCCTCATCGTCCCTGTGCCGGGCCGGGCGAACTCGCTTGCCGAGGACGCGGGGAGCGCGCCTGCGCGCCCCAGCGGCATGCTGATGGGCGCGGCAGACGGTGGAGTCCATACTCACCAGTGACCAGTCGATCCGCCCGTCGGCATCGGCCTGGGCCTGGACGGCACGGAGAATCCTCTCCCACGTGCCATCCGCCGACCAGCGGCGATGCCGGTCGTACACCGTCTGCCACTTCCCGAACCGTGACGGCAGATCGAGCCATGGAATCCCTGTGCGCAGCCGGAACAAGATCCCGTTGATCACTCTCCGATGGCACTTCCGCCGCCCGCCCCGACCAGCGTTCTTCGGCAAGTACGGCTCCAACCGGGCCCACTCCGCGTCACTGACCCACCAGACACGGCCTAGCCGCGTTTGAGGTCGTCGACGAAGTCCGCCCACGCCTGGGCCCGGAACACGAGCTTCGGGCCCCGGGGGTTCTTGGAGTCGCGGACGGGGACGAGGGCCGGGTCGCCGTCGGCGACTTCGAGGCAGTCGTCGCCGCCTCCGGCGCTGTATGTCGACTTGCGCCAGCGGGCGACTTCCAGGCAGTTGTCGCCGCCTCCGGCGCTGTAGCTCGACTTGTGCCAGACGGCCGTGCTCAGGTCGTAGTCAGGGATGTTCCTCATGGGCGTAATCCTGCGCCAATGCCTCGATCAAGGCTAGGGACTTCTCCGGCGGGAGTGCGGAGGCCGTGAGGAGTTCGAAGGTGAACTTCAAGTGGGCGACGGTGGCGGGGTCGTCTTCCAGCCGTCCGGTGCGAGCCCCCTCGAAGTAGACCAGCGGAGGGGCGTCCTCGAAGTCCATCAGCTTCAGCGAGCCCCCCATCGCCGTGTGCGCTCCCGCGTCGAACGGCAGTACCTGCACGATGACCCGGCCCCGGCGGGCCAGGCCCGCGATGTGGCGCAGGGCCTCCGCCATCACCGCCCGGCCACCGGCCTCCCGGCGCAGCGCCGCCTCGTCAAGCACCACCCACAACAACGGCTTTGTTGGGTGATCGAGCAGGCGGGTCCGCGCCATCCGGCCTTCCAACCACTCGTTGAGGGTCTCCTCCGGTGTCGTCGGGTCGTGCGCGCGGTTCACAGCCTGTGCGTACGCGGGCGTCTGGAGCAGCCCGGGGATCAGCATCGGCGCGTACTGGCGGATCTCTGTGGCCTCCGCCTCCGCCTCTGCTGCCTCGGCGAAGTGTTCGGGGTACCGGGACTTGGCCACGGCCGTGCAGTTCCGCGAGAAAAAGTCCTCCGTCCCCAGCTCTTCGTCCAGCAACCGCGCATGATCCGGCTGCATCCGCCGCGTACCGGCCTCCAGTTGGCCGATGAACGAACCGCTCACGAAAATCCGCCCGCCCAGTTCGTCCTGGCTGAGGCCCGCCTTCTCCCGCGCATGGCGGAGTTCGGCGCCCAGCAGGGCGCGGGGCGACGACGACGGGTCGAGGTCCTTCGGTCCTGACATGGCAACTCCCTGTCGTACAGATGGGGTTGTTGGGGCGCCGTATCTGGCCAGGTTAGACGTCGAGCGGACACGCTGTGTGGTGAAAGTGGAACTCAGCGTGGAGGAAGTGCGCATGGTGGAGAGAGCGGCGAGCGAACGGGTGCGGTCGACCGAGGAGGTCGTGGAGGAGCTTCGGGAGGCGTTGCGCGGGGTCGGGATCGGGTTGCCGTCACTGGGGGTGGACCCGGTGACGGGCGCGAGCGACAGGCCGTTCCCGCTGGTGGAGTTGGGGCGGTGCAACGTGCGGGTGGCGGCGCAGCTGGCCGCCGTACTGCGTCGGGCGGGGTCGGAACCGTGAGCGGACGGTCGTACGCCGTGGATCTGCGGGACGGGCGGATCGGTGAGGTCATGGGGCGCGTGGGCGGTTACGTGCAGCTGCGGCCGGTGGGCGGTGGGCGGGAGTGGGACTGTCCGCCGGGGCGGCTGGGGGAGGCGGCGCCGTCCGATGTGCTGCGGGAGCGGGTGCGGCGGATGAACTGGGACTCAAGCGTCGACTCCCGCGCCCGTGAGTGGGCCGAGCGGCCGGTGATGCTCGGCGGTGTCGGGGATCACAGCGCGGGGCGGGAGGAGGGTGGAATGCCCTGACGGGTGGGGCCGTTGACGCGTGGGAGAAATTTATGTGCATGCGCATACCACTTGGTCAACCAGGAGGAGTCCCCACGTGACCGCCACCCCCGCCGAGCCCGCCGTGTCCCGGGCCGCCGAGATCCTCTCCCGTCCCGTCTCGATCAACGGTCTGACCGTCCCGAACCGTATCGCGATGGCGCCGATGACCCGGCAGTTCTCGCCCGGCGGCATACCCGGCGAGGACGTGGCGTCGTACTACGCGCGCCGTGCCGCCTCGGGTGTGGGCCTGATCGTCACGGAGGGCACGTACGTCGGGCACGAGTCGGCCGGGCAGAGTGACGGCATCCCCCGTTTCCACGGTGAGGAGCAGCTCGCGGGCTGGGCGAAGGTCGCCGAGGCCGTGCACGCGGCGGGCGGGAAGATCGTGCCGCAGCTGTGGCACATCGGCATGGTGCGCAAGACGGGCGAGCCGCCGTTCGCGGACGCGCCCGCGATGGGTCCGTCGGGTCTGCGCCTGGACGGCACCGCCGGTACGGGCAAGGAGATGACCCAGCGGGACGTGGACGACGTCATCGCCGCCTTCGCCGAGGCCGCTGCCGCCGCCGAGCGCATCGGCTTCGACGGTGTCGAGCTGCACGGCGCGCACGGCTACCTGATCGACCAGTTCCTGTGGTCGGGCACCAACCGCCGTACGGACGCGTACGGCGGCGACATCGTCTCCCGTACGAAGTTCGCGGCGGAGATCGCGGCGGCGGTGCGCGACTCGGTGTCGCCGTCCTTCCCGGTCGTGTTCCGGTACTCGCAGTGGAAGCAGGAGGCGTACGACGCGCGCCTCGCCGAGACCCCGGAGGAGCTGGAGGCGATGCTCACCCCGCTGGCGGCGGCCGGTGTGGACGCTTTCCACGCCTCCACCCGCCGCTACTGGGTCCCGGAGTTCGAGGGCTCGGACCTCAACCTCGCGGGCTGGACGAAGAAGCTCACGGGCAAGCCCGCCATCACCGTCGGCTCGGTCGGCCTCGACGGCGACTTCATCCGCATGTTCGCCGGTGAGGGTGCCCCGACCAAGGGCATCGACGACCTGTTGGACCGCCTGGAGGCCGAGGAGTTCGACCTCGTCGCGGTCGGGCGCGCGCTGCTCCAGGACCCTCAGTGGGCGGCGAAGGTGCTGGCGGGGCGGGTCGGGGAGCTTTCGGCGTACGACGTGGCGTCGCTGGGGTCGTTGAGCTGAGCCAGTGGTCCTGAGAAGTGAGTGAGAGCTTCGGCATCGGCGTTCATTGAACGCCGATGTCCGGGTGCAGGGGCGATGCCGGTTCGATATTCACTTCGCCTCACGGTGAGGCATACTGAAAAGCGGTAACTGTATGCCTGGAGGTGGCGATGTCGCGTACCATGATCGACCTCGACGATGCACTCGTCTCTGAAGCCGCCGAGATACTGGGCACGACGACCAAACGGGCCACGGTCAACGGCGCGCTGGCGGAGTTCGTGGCTGCGGCGAAGCGGCGGCACTTCGTGGAGTTGCTGGAAGAAGGAGTGCTCGACGACCTGGCGGACCCTGAAGTGATGGAGGGGGCGTGGCGGTAGAGCGGTTCCTGGTCGACAAGAGCGCGTGGGAGCGTTTCAGGCACCCCCCGGTCAAAGCCCGGCTGTTGCCCCTCATCGACCGAGGCCTGGTCGCCACATGCGCGGTGGTGGATCTGGAGATCCTTTACAGCACCCGGAACGGGACGGACCATGCCCGGATCAAAATGGTGCGCGAGGGCTTCGACTGGCTGCCGATGACCGATGAGATCGGGGTTCGCTCGGTGGAGGTGCAGGGGTTGCTGGCTGCCAAGGGGCAGCACCGCCGCACGTCGGTCGCGGACCTGTTGATCGCCGCCACGGCAGAGCGGCACGGCGTGACCGTGATGCACTATGACGCGGACTATGACGGCATCGCGGAAATCACCGGCCAGCCCACCGAATGGGTCGTGGAGCGCGGCTCCCTGCCGTGAGTCAGCGTGTGCCTACAGGTTCCCCATCGGCTCGATGTCCACTCTCACCGGCTCGCCCCAGATCCGTAGCACCTCGTAGTCCGTGAACTCGTGGACCAGGCGGTACGCCATCGCCGGGCGTGGGCCCCGGCGCTCGGCGGCGAGGTAGAGCTCGGCCTCGCGGCGGTCCCGGCGCGGGGTGCCGCAGAGCTGCCAGGCCTGGCCGGTCCACGCCTCCGGGAGCCAGCGCTGCTGGGGCTGGGGGCGGTCGCCGCGGATGCCGTAGCGGGAGGGGGCCGGGTCGGTGGGGCGTGTGGGGCGGGGGCCGCCGTTCAGCTCGGTGCGGCGGGCGGCGCGGCGGCGGGTCTCGCAGAGGAGGCAGCGGTCGGGGGCGTCCTCGTCGACCGGGCCGTTCGGGTGCTCGGCGCAGCGGGTGGTGGGGGCGGCCGTGGTCACCGTCTCGTCGAGCAGGTCCAGGGCGCGCTTCAGGTCGGCCTTGACCTCGTGCAGCTTCGCGTCCGGGGTGTCGGAGGCCAGGGCCTCGCCGTGCTCGCCGAGGAGGCGCAGGGCGCGGCCCAGTGCGGTCAGTTGTGCGTGGTTCACCGTGGTCGTTCCCTCCTGGCTGCCGATTCCTGCTGCACGCAGCCTGTCACGTGCCACTGACAGTCCCCCGTACTGGGCTATTCCGGCTACTCCGGCTATTCCGGCTACTCCGGCTGGGACGACCGGTCGAGGCGGGTGCGCTGGGCCGGGGTGAGACGGAGGCCGGTGGCGGCGAGGTTCTCCTCCAGGTGGCCGGTGCGGGTGGTGCTGGGGATCGGGAGGACGACCGGCGAACGGTCGAGGAGCCAGGCGAGCGCGACCTGGGTGGCGGTCACGCCCAGCTCGGCCGCCACGGCGGCGACCTCGGCCCGCGCGCCGGACGTTCCGTGCGCGACGGGCCGCCACGGCAGGAACGCGATGCCCGACGCCGTACAGGCTTCGAGCACCGGCTCGTGCTCGCGGTCGAGCAGGTTGTAGCGGTTCTGCACGCTCGCGATGTCGACGATCTCCCGCGCCCGGTCGAGTTCGGCGACGGTGACCTCGGACAGCCCGATCCGGCCCACCTTGCCCTCCGTCCGGAGTTCCCGCAGCGTGCCCAGCTGGTCGGCGAGCGGGGTGTCCGGGTCGATGCGGTGCAGCTGGAGCAGCTCGATCCGTTCGACGCGCAGTCGGCGCAGCGCCTCGTCGACCTGGGCGCGCAGCACGTCGGGCCGCCCGTCCAGCCGCCCCTCGCCCGACGGCGACCGCGAGACGCCGACCTTGGTGGCGACGAGCAGGTCGTCCGGGTAGGGGTGCAGGGCCTCGGCGAGGAGTTCCTCGTTGGCTCCCCAGCCGTACATATGCGCCGTGTCGATCAGCGTGACGCCCAGGTCGACGGCTCGCCGGGCGAGTGCGAGGGAGGCCGCGCGGGCGTCGGCGGGCTCGGTCGCCAGGTGCATGGCGCCGAAGCCGAGCCGTCGCACCTCAAGGTCTCCGCCGATGCGGAACGTGGTCGATGTCATCAGCCGTTCTCCTCTCTCTGGGCCACATCCGGGGCTCCCACTTGGGCTCCCACTTGGGCTCTCGCTTGGGCTCTCGCTTGGCCAAAGGGGCGACGGTAACAGGGAGTTGACCCCTCCGGGGTGGCTGATCCGAGCAGGGCCGCCCAGCGTCACATCGTGTGACCCCCCGTGTTTTGGACGGGTGCTTCTTCTCTCCTTCTTCTGCGCTGGATCAGTGCTGTACGGGCGTTAACCGGCCCCCGGACACAGTGGCGTTGCCCGCTTCACCAGGGAGAACGGGCCGATGACCCCGTGCACACGACCGGAAGGAAAGAGCCATGAGCGTAGTCGGGCAACCGCAGCGCAGAGCCGTACTCACGGGAGGGCTGCTGGCCTCCGCGGCGCTGATCACCGGCTGTTCGTCGAAGTCGGACAGCACGGGGACGACGGAGAAGACGGCGGCGGCCGCGGGGGCGTCGACGAGCCCCTCGCCGGCCACGGCCCCGCGGCCCGACTCGCCGTCGACGGCGTTCGAGAGGCTGATGGAGGGCAACCGGCGCTGGGTGGACGGGACCCTCCAGCACCCCGACCAGGACCCCGCCCGACGTGAGGCCGTCGCCGATGCGCAGCATCCTTACGCCGTGATCGTGTCGTGCATCGACTCCCGAGTCCCGCCGGAGGTCGTCTTCGACACCGGGATCGGCGACCTGTTCGTGATACGCACCGGCGGGCATGTGATGCAGCCGGTGGTCACCGGTTCCGTCGAGTACGGACCCGTGGCGGAGGGGACCCCGCTGATCGTCGTGCTCGGGCATCAGAGCTGCGGCGCCGTCAAGGCGTCGTACAAGGCGATACACGACGGCGAGAAGCTGCCCGGCAACCTGCAGGCGATCCAGCGGACCCTGCGGCCGGCGTACGACGCGGCCCTCCAGCAGCGCACGGACGACCCCGTCGAGGCCATGGTCCGCAGCCACATCCGGCAGACCGCCGCCGAACTGCGGTCCAACAAGAGCCTGGCCCCGATGGTGAAGAAGGGCGACCTGGCCGTCGTCAGCGCCTACTACTCGCTCGACACCGGCGAGGTGGAGATCATGGGCGGCAAGCCTTCCTGACGGAAGCAGTACGGAAGCAGTAACGGGAGCAGTAGAAGCAGTAACGGAAGCAGTAGGGGACACCGGTCAGCGGGCCGCCGCCGCCTCCAGCGCGGCCCGCAGGTGGCCCCCGTTCGCTTCCAGGAGGCGAGCGGCGGTGGGGCCGTCGATGTCGGCGAGGAGGGTGAGGACGGCGTTCTTGACCTTGCCGTCCGTCGCCGCGAGGGCCCGTTCGATCTCCTCGTCCGCCGCGCCGGTCGCCAGGGCGACGATACGGCGCGAACGGGCCCGGAGCTTCTCGTTCGAGGCCCGTACGTCGACCATCAGGTTCCCGTACGTCTTGCCGAGGCGGATCATCGTGATCGTCGACAGCATGTTGAGGACGAGCTTCTGGGCCGTGCCCGCCTTGAGACGGGTCGAGCCGGTGACCAGCTCCGGGCCGACGACGACCTCGATGCCGTGGTCCGCGGCGGCCGCGAGCGGGCTGTCGGCGTTGCAGGACAGGCCGATGGTCAACGCGCCCTTCGTACGGGCGTGTTCGACGGCGCCGACCGCGTACGGGGTGCGGCCGGAGGCCGAGACGCCGACCACCGTGTCGTCCGGCGTCAGCGACAGCGCGTTCAGGTCCCGTACCGCCAGTTCCGCGGAGTCCTCCGCCCCCTCCACCGACGTGACCATCGCACTCGGGCCGCCCGCGATCAGGCCCACCACCTGCGCCGGGTCCGTGTTGAACGTCGGCGGGCACTCGGAGGCGTCCAGCACGCCGAGCCGTCCGGCGGTGCCCGCGCCCGCGTAGATCAGGCGGCCGCCCCGGGCCATCCGGGCCGCCAGCGCGTCGATCGCGGCGGCGATCACCGGGAGCCGCGTGGCCACGGCCGCGGACACGGTCGCGTCCTCGCCGTTCATGATCTTCGCGATGTCCAGCGTCGGCAGCCGGTCGATCTCCGACAGCTCGGGCCGGAACGCCTCGGTCGTCAGCGTCTCCAACTCGGCTCGTACGTCGTGTACGTGGCGTACGTCGTGTACGTCATGGACCTCGTGTACGTCATGGTGGTCGGCTTTCACGGGGCAGGCTCTTTTCGGTGCGCTGGTTCGGTGCTGTGGTGCTGTGGTTCGGTGTGATCGACAGTCTCTGCCTGTCGTTACCGTTACCGTCACCGCGACGCGGAACCACTCCGATGCCGGTGTGCCAACGCCTCGTACGACGCCGACAGCGCCGGTGCGGCCGACTCGTACGTTCGCTGTGCCACCCCGATGAACAGGCAGTCCACGACGAGCAGCTGACTGGTCCGGGAGGACATGGCCGCCGGCCGCAGCTCGCTCTCGCGGGCCGTGGAGGTGGTGAGGACGTGGTCGGCGTACTGGGAGACGGGCCCGTCGGGGCGGCCGGTGATCGCCACCGTCGTGGCACCGTGCTCGAAGGCGACGCGCAACGGCTCGATGACGTCACCCGTGGAGCCCGAGTGGGTGATGGCGATGGCCATGTCCTTCGCGCGCAGCTGTACGGCGTTGGTGACGGCGAGGTGCGGATCGCTGTGCGCGTGGGCGATCAGCCCTATACGCAGGAGCTTCTGGGTCAGGTCCTGCGCGACCAGGCCGGAGGCCCCGACCCCGTACACGTCGATCCGCCGGGCCGCCGCGAGGGCCGCGACCGCCGCGCCGAGCTGAACCGTGTCCAGGCCGGCCGCCGTGTCGGCGAGCGTCTGCTGCTCGTCGTACGCGAGCTTCGCCACGACCTCGGCGATCGGGTCGTCCACCGCGATGTCCGCCGTCACAGCGGGCGCCCGGCCCGACTGCTGCTGAGCGGCGAGCCCGGCGAGGGCGAGTCGCAGGTCGCGGTAGCCGGGGTAGCCGAGAATGCGGGCGGTACGGACGACCGTCGCCTCGCTGGTGCCGGTGAGCTCGGCGAGACCGGTGACCGTGAGCGCCGCGCACCCGGCCGGATCTCCGGCAACGGCCTCGGCAACCCGCTGCATGGACCGGGTCATGGTCGGCGCCAACGTCCGCACTTTGGCGGCCAGGGCAGCGGGGGCGGGCGGGGCGTTTCGGGGCGGGGCGGCTTGCTTGGCCTGGCTGGCCTGTTTGGCCTGCTTGGTCCGCCTGGCTTGTCCTGCCGCGCCCGTCGCGTCCGCCGAGCCCCCCACATCCGCGAAAGTTTCCTTCACTTCATCGCTCACGATCTGAAAGCTATTTTCCATTCGGAGGTACGGTCAAGGGTGCGCACAATGGGTGCATGGACCCCACTGACGACCCCATCAGCCCCCTGGAGCAGGTGTTGCACGCGGCGCGTGCCCTCGTGCTTGCTGATCTGGTGGCGGGGGAGGTTGCCGAGGCGGATGTCGTGTCGCTGGTCGAGGACTCGGTGGTTCAGCGTCGCTGGTGGGTCGAGCAGTGGCCGGAGGGGGCGGACTATGTGGCCGGGCTGGTTGCCCAGGACGTGCAGGACGCTCTCCTGGAACGCTACGGCCGCTGGCCCCTCTGCCCGGTCTGCGGCTCCGGCGACCCTCACGCTCTCGACGTCGAACCGGAACTGGGTGCCGACCCGCACTGGGTCTGTCATAAGGCGGGCGTGAAGGTGGCGGCGGTGGGCTCGTTGAGGTCGGCGACCGGCGGGATGCCGTTCTCGTGAGGCGCTCGTGACGATCTACGTCGACCCACCGACCTGGCCGGGGCACGGCCGGCTCTGGTCCCACCTCGTCAGCGACGTCTCGTACGACGAACTCCACGCCTTCGCCCGCGAGCTGGGCATCCCGGAGCGCGCCTTCGAGCGGGACCACTACGACATCCCGTCGCACCGGTACGCGGACGTCGTGCGGGCCGGGGCCGTCGAGGTGCGCAGCCGTGAGGTGGTGCGGTTGCTTACGGGGGCGGGGTTGCGGAGGCCGAAGGGGCGGCCTGCGGCGCCGTCGACTCCGTAGGTTCCGCCCGTTCGGGGGTGAACCAGGTCTCGGCCTCGTGGCGGATGCCGATCTCCGAAGCCTTGAGGGCAACGTCCCGCAGGGGCATGCCGATCTCCAGCGCCACGGTGGCCAGGGTGACCAGCGAGATCCATGGGCCGCGGGGAAGGGCGGGCGGCGGGGTGTCGGCCGGGGAGTGAAGAGCTGCGAGCAGTTCCTCTTCCAGACGGCGTTCCTCGGTCCACTCCTCCGTGGGCGGTACGACGGTGAAGCCTAGGTCGGTGAGGGAAGCGGTGATGTCGTCGGTGCCCGCCGACTGGTGCGTGTGGAGGGCGACGGCATGCAGGGCCGCCGGGGAGACGGGGCCGAAGTCTCCGGGCTCCGGGTAGTTCCCGAAGTACAGGGCCTCGGTGTCCTGGTTGCGGAATCGGGAGACGACGTCGGGGGCGAAGGCGAAGCGGTATCCCAGGGAGGCGAGCCGGGCGACCGCTTCCGCGAGGGAGATCTCGGCTTCGTGTGAGATGCCCACCACTTGGTTCAGGGACACGGGTCGGCGCAGGTCGGACAGCTCGGGGGCAGCACTGAGAAAGGCGATGTCCTCCCGAGAGGGCAGCTGTTCGTCGTCGGGCACCTCGGACACCGTGTATCCGAGCTCGCGCAGTCGTTCCGCGAGGGCGCGGGCAGGGCGGGTGAGGCGACGGGAGGCGGCGGCCGTATAGCGGAGCGGCACCTCCCGATCCACTTTGACCTGCGGTTCGTGAGTGAGGAGAGCCCGGTCGTCGTCCGTCAGCTCGGGCATCTCCGACACATCCTGCGGCATGAGGAAACCGAGTTCTCCCAGGAACTCCGCAACGAAGTGCAGGGTGAGGCTCGTCGCATGGGCCACCGCCGTCAGCTGGGCCGCGCAGACCCGCACGGCCGCCTCGGGCAAGGGCGGTCTGTCGTACGACTCCCACAGCTGGTGGATGATGTTCAGCTCCTCCTCGCTCCAGTGCGCCCGCACCGGGTACTCCACTGGGACCGTGAACCCTAGCTCCGCCAGCCGCCCGGCGGCCTGGGCCGTGGAGCAGCCAGCCAGTGCCGCGCTGACGCAGATCTGGGCAGCCGACAGTGCCGTGCCGGGTGCCAGCCACTTCGCCAGGTTGCCCAGCGGTCGGAGCAGAGGCAGGTCGGAGCACTCGACGGCATCACAGCCCGACAGCGACTCGGTGCGGTAGCCCAGGCTGTTCAGACGCTCCGCGACCTCGGACGGCGGCCGCTCCACCTTGGAACTCAGCTCGAAGAGGTCCGCCGTGCCTACGGGCTGGGCGGGGTCGCGCCAGGAGAACAGCATGCCGAGGCTCAGCAGACCGGTGTTGATGAGCGGTTCGGAAGGTGGGGAGATGCCGAACCCGGCTATCTGCGGGCCCTTGATCCAATCGGCAAGTGAGTTCGTCCACATCGGGAATCTCGAGTAGCCGGTGACCAACAGCCTGAAGTCCGACGGACGGGCGCAGAGCGCGTCCATCGTGTCGGTGCCGGGCAGCGAGACGGGACCACCGAGTCCGGCCCGGTACAGCGCGCGCAGCCGCCATCGCAGCACGAGCGGGGGCATGGTGGTGAGGAACGAGGCAGCCCACCTCTGCTCAGTGTCCGTGTAGGTGCCGGTGACCAGGGGCAGCAGGTCGACGTCGGGTGGAAAGAAGCCCACCCGACTGAAGGGTGCCGAGACCTCGTCGTGGAGCCTCCAGGGAAGGTCGGCGCGGCGCGCATGCTCGGCCACGCAGTCGGCGAAGGCCATGGACCAACGGCTCGCGCCCTCCAGCCAGTCTCCGTTGGGCAGTTCGAGCCCGGGGCGCGTGAGACTGGCGGCTGCGGCGGTCATCCGCGCGGTCACGTGGTCGTGGTCGTAGGAGCGCAGGCTCTTGCGATCCACCGTCAGTTCGGGCGCCTGCTCACCGTTCAGGTTGACGACGACGCCGTACAGGGGACGGTCGTATCGCCTCTGTCGGCCCTCTGCGTACAGGCCGTCCGCCAGGATGACTCCTTCGCCCTCGATCCACCACAGGTCGGGGTCCCCCGACGGGATGCAGATCGTGCGGAGTTTCTCGGCATAGCGCCGGTGGATGCTGGACCTCTCCAGGGCGGCGGGAGACAGCTCCCCCGGCTCCCACTCATGTTCGCGGGCCCCATGCTTGGCCACCGTCCGGTACGGAGCCACCCACAGGACCTTCTGCAGGGCGTCCACACACGACACCGACCTCCGCTCCTGGCTGAGCAGCAGCTCGACCGTGGTTCCGGCGTCCTGCCCCGGTCCCAGGTCGTCCACCCGGAAGAAGTTGCCCGGCCCGGCGATCGTCACTTGCAGCAAGCGCCCTGGCCGCCCCTCCCGGTCCAGTCGGCAGGTGCTCACGACGATCTCGTCGGCGAGCATGAAGTAGCTCAGCACACCGATCCCGAAACGCGAGTTGGGGTGGAGCTCCAGCTTCGGACCGGGCAGTTCCGCCCAGGCAGCCTGCTCCTCGATGTACTCGGGGAGGTCGACGAAGCGTGCGCCGCCCTGGGAGAAGACGGTGCTCAGCTCCGTGATGCCCATGCCGATGCCGTTGTCCTGGCACTTCAGATAGGGGCGGCCGTCGGAGTGGACCCCCTGGGCGAACTCGATGCGGCCGCGTTCCCAGGGATCGACCCCCGGGTGGTTCATGCGTCGCAAGTACTCGGTACGGCACTCTCGGTAGCGGACCGCGTCCAGTGCGTTCTGGTACAGCTCGCGGACGGCCAGCTCGCTGTCGCCGTACAGCTCCTCTCCCATCAGCAACTCCTGGACGCGGTCCTCGGCCAGTTGGAAGCGGATGCCGTCGGAGAGCTGGTCGGGGGTGTTGCCGTCGAGCTGTACGCGGCTTCCGTCGGCGTACGGTGGGAGTGTGCAGAGCGGGGCCAGGACGGGGTTGTCACCGCGGTTGATGTCGCGCAGCAGCAGGTCGACACGGGCCGCGTGCTCGCGCAGCGCGACCTGGATCGCCGGGTGGGTGCACATGGCGTTGAGGGAACGTCCCAGGCCGGAGACGCGCCAGTCGGAGCGCTGCACCGTGGTTCGCAGCGCCTCCAGATTGACGCTGTCGCGGACGCCGATGTGCTCGACGACGATCTCTGGCAGGTCCACCGGGTCCACGGCCATGGCGTACGCCGCCTTGACCAGGGCGGTGACCAGGGGTGCGCGCACCTCCTGCTCGTAGAGGCCGCTGGCGTCGATGATCTCGCGGTCCTCCTGGTGCGGCCGGGGTCCGTGCAGCACCGGATCAGTGGTGGCCCGCCGCATGGTGAACGGGATGGTCCGATGCTCTCGCAGCAGCCGCATCAGGCGTTCGCCGGAGAGGGCGTCGCTGATCCACGGATGCTCCCCGTCGGAGGTCACGTCACCGAGGAGCGCCTTGAGGCGCTCGGCCGTGTATAGGTCCGGCTGCTGGATCAACCAGCGGTGGAAGAGCCACCACTGGATGTGCTTCGTCGAGTCGTCTGCGGTCTTCGAACCGGCCGACGTCCTCGAGCCGCCCGCGGTCCTCTTGTGCTCCAGGGCGAGCAGTCGGCGCTTGAGCCGGGGGAAGCCCTGGGCGAACTTGTGGAAGCGGGCCTGGTCGGGCCCCGGGGCCGCCGGGTTCGGGTTGAGGACGCCGAGACGCTGGGCTGCCTCCTGCGCCCAGAAGGTCTGGGTGACGAGGGGGAACAGGAAGGCGAGTGCGGCCTCGGCCGGCGACAGCCGTACCCCGTCCGCCCGTCCGACCAGGAATCCCAGCCGCTCGTGCGCCCGCGCGGCCAGTTCGGGGTCGTGCCACGGGTCGTTGCCCAGCGCCGACGCCGCCTTCTCGTACGCCGCCGCCAGCCGGCCCGCCAGCGTGCCGCAGATCTGCTGGAGGGTCTCCCGTGCGGGGCCCTCGGGGGTGTGATGCCACACGGGGTGTTTGTCGACGCCGCGTACCCACGGGTGGAGCTCGGTTCGCCGATCGGTGCCCGGGAGCAGCGGGAAGTCGCCGCCGTCGGCGTCCGTTTCGCAGGTGACCATGACCTGCTGCGGCGCCTGGGGCTTGCCGTAGGCGCGGTGGAACGTGTTGACCCGCTCCTGCACCTGTTGGGCGAACTCACGCAGGCGCAGAGCGTGCGGATCACCGATGATCACGTCGGACACGGCGCGCGAGAACATGCTGAACGACTCGCCCTCCTGGGTCCCGACGTCGAAACCGGGGCGCAGCACGTCCGACTCCCGAACGAACAGGGCGACTTGGGGCTTCGCGCACGCGTGCACGTACGCGACCTTTCGGCGCAGCGTGCTGATGATCTTGGGGGGCTGCCACCGCCGGGTCCCCGGTATGGCCTTGGTGTCCAGCTCCATGCCCTCGCGGCAGGCGTCGACCAGGAAGACGACGCGTTCCGCGGGGGACGCCTCGACCTCTTTTTGCCAGCCGATTTCGATGCAGCTGTCGGTGAACGGCCGAGTGTCAGAGGTGGCGTCCTCCGGGACCAGATAGTCCTTGCCGTCGAAGTGGACCCCGTGCCCGCTCAGCAGGATGAGCAGGGTGTCGCCGCGGCCGGCGTCGCGCAGGAAACGGTGGACGGCGCCGCGCACGGTGTTCTGTGTGGTGCCGTATCTGCTCTCCAGAATGTCGGCCTGCAGGAAGCCGCGGCCGATCAGGACCTCACGCAGCCGCTGCAGGTCGTCGCGGACGAAGGGCAGGCGTCCGATGCTCGGGTCGTCGAAGTCACTGGCCCCGATGAGCAGCGCCTTGTGCTGTGGCATGGGCGGTGCCGGGTCAGGCGGGACGCTTGAACGTCAGCGTCAGACCCCGGGTGCCCTGCATCTGCCCGGTTCCGATGAGCTGGACGCCTCCGCTCGCGGTGACCTGGAAGGAGAGCTGCGCCTCGGCGAGCGGAAGCGGGCCGCCGCGGTCGGAGACCTCCTGGAAGATCCGCTGCAGGGCATCGACGGTGTCGGCGAGGCTCTTGCGGAACGGGCCGAGGGGCACTGAGCGCAGTACGGCGTCACCGTCGCGGCTGAACAGGCCCATGGTGTCGTTGTCCTGCGCGCCCAGCGCGATGTCCTCGGCGGTGGCCGTCACCCAGAAGGGGAGGGACAGCTCGTCCGCCGGTGCCTCGATCACCGCGTCTTCCACTCTCGCGACGGCCTCGGCTGCCCGTCCCCCGTCCACGGCGTGCTCGACCATGCTGCCCCTGCCCCCTTTGGCCATGCCTCGCCCTGTCACGCTGTCATGGCGCTTCATCGGTGAATAGCTGGAGAGCCAACTTTAGTTCCCGCAGGGGCATTTGCGGACGATGATGAACGGGCTCGCATCGATCGACCCCGCTCGCACAGTGTCTTCCGGTCTCAACTACGCAGATCGGAACCGCAGTTCGTACGCGAACTGCTCCCCGTCCTCCCCCTCGTCACCGACCCGGCTGAACCCGGCGCGCGAAACAACCCCCTGCGACGGGGTGTTGACCTTGTCGACGACCGCGAACAGGGACCGGACATCCTCTCGCCCCCGCGCCCAGTCGGCCAGCGCGCGCAGCGCCTCGGTGGCGTAGCCGTGGCCGCGGGCGGATTCGACCAGGTCGTAGCCGATCTCGGTGCGGCCCTCGTCGTCGGGGGCGCCGTGGAAGCCCAGGGCGCCGATCGCGCGGCCGTCCTCCGTGCGGACCAGCGCGAACATGCCCCACTCGGGCCGGTGCGTCCCGGCCTCGTACGCCTTGAGCAGCATCCCGGCGCCGGTCCGCGTCCCCTCGACCGGTCCGCCCTCGATCCACTCGAACCCGCCGGTGCCGCCCAGGGCGAGATCGGTGGCGGCCGCGGGGGTCACGCCTTGGAGGACGAGGCGCTCGGCGGGGATGTGGAGCGGGTTGCTCCAGCGCCACTCGGTGACGGGGGCGCGGCCGGGCAGGTCCGCGCGGCCGGTCGCCCACAGGAGGGTGGGCCAGGGGGCGGGGCCGGGCCGGACGTGCGGGAAGAGGCGGATGAGGACGTCCGCGCAGAGCTCGGCCGGGGCCTCGTACGGCGGCAGGCCCAGGCCCTCGGCGATGTCGTGCGTGTGGAGCAGGATCTCCGTCACGCCCATCGCGGCGAAGCCCTCGCGGTCGGCGGCGCGGAACGGGGCCGGGTGGAAGGCGCGGACGTGCCGGGGTGTGGCGCGGACGGTGACGGCGAGCAGCGTGGCCGTTGTCTCGATGGCCTGGAGCACGCCGTCGTCGCCGGCCTCGTCGTCCATGGCGAGTTCGAAGGGTACCCAGCCCTCGGTCACCCGCCCCGCCAGGTTCGCCGCGTACCCGAGCAGACAGTCGGCGACGTGCACCGCCGTCTCGCGGCAACTCCACTCCAGACGTCCGGCCTTGGCCCCCGTCCAGTCCTGCTCGACGGCCGTCCGCAGCAGCCCGAGGCTGTGCGCGACGGCTTCCTGTACCTGGTCCCCACCCATAGGCCGCATGGCCGTGAGGATAGGGAGGATCAGGTGCGGAGGCGATCGATTTCCGCGCCGATGTTCCGGCGCGCCGCCGCCTCCCACTCCCGCTCCCCGTACGGCGTCCTGAACAGCCTCGGCAGGGCGAGCAGCTGGCGCAGTACGGCGGCGCGGCCCGCGCGGAAGGCGTCGTCGGGTACGAAGGCGTACTCCTCGCGGACGGCGGCCGTGTAGCGCTCGTACGCCTCCGGGGGCGCCGCCAGGATCGCGAGGTCGGCGTCGCAGAGGACGGCGCCGTTGGTGTCGCCGGGCGCGGGGTCGTGGGTGACGGTGAGGCGGACCAGGCGGGCGACCTCCGCCGCCTTCGCCCCGGGCACCCCTGCCTCGGGGAGGGCGCGTTCGGCCAGGCGGGCGGAGCGTTCTTCGTTCGTGGACCGCTCCGGGAGGTACACGGCGTCGTGGAACCAGGCCGCCAGCCGTACGAGGTCCGGGTCCGCCGCGTACTCCTCCAGTACGTCGATGTGGTCCAGGACCGCGGTCAGGTGATCGACGGTGTGGTACTTGCGCTGCGGCTCCGACCAGCGTTTGAGCAGGTTGTCGGCGTAGAGGGAGGGGTCGGGGTGCTCGGCGCCGTCGCGGGCGGGGAGGAGGGTGCGGAGCCAGCGGGAGCGGAGCGTGTCGAAGTCGTGGGGCTGGTCGTGGGGCAAGTCGTTGGGCATGCGGGCATTGTGCGGGTCGCGCGGGAGGCTGTGCCCGGCGGTGGTGTCCTCATAGCGTGGGCCCATGACTCCTGTGACTCCTGCAGACGCACACCACGTACGTGAACGGGACCCCGAACTGCCCGGAAGGCTCCTGGCCGTCGAGCGGGACGTGCTGCTCCCGCTGTTGCGGGCCCGGCCGGAGGAGGACTTCGCGGTGCGGACCGCGTGTCCGGGGTGGACGGTGCGGCATGTGCTGGCGCACTGCTCGGCGGCGTTGACGAGGGTGGTGGAGAGGCGGTTCGAGGAGGGCGTCTTCAGCCCCGAGTCCAACGACCGCGACATCGCCGAACGCGCCGACTGGCCCCTCTCCGCCGTCCTCGACGAACTGGAACGGGGCATGACGGAAGCGGGCCCGGCCATCGCCAAGGCCGGTGGCGCCCTCGACGGGGTGGGCCTCGGCGAGTGGGTTCACGCTGGTGACGTACGGGACGCCTGGGGAGAGCCGGGCGCGTACGCGGGCGAGGCCCTGCCCCTCGCCCTCACCCTCCTGGCCCACCTCACCCACGAGCGGGGCCGCCCGTCCCTCCACGCCGACCTCGACGACATGGACGAGCCGCTCTTCCTGGGCGCCCCTTCCGGCGACACCTCACCGGCCCGCTACATCGGCGACGCCGCCACCCTCGTACGGCTGCACACGGGGCGGCCGTTGACGGGGACGCGGTACGAGTTGGTGGGGGTGACGGAGGGGGAGTTGAACATTTACGGGTGACGGAGCCGGTTCTCTGTGGGTGAAGGGCCCCTTCGGTCGTCGTACCCTTAGATTGGACTAGACCTGTAGCCGCTCCAGGGACCCTCCAGAGGGCCGACGACATCCGAGGAAGGGGTCCTATGGCCACGCGTGCGCTCCTGGAGGTGATCGCCCTCGACGCGGAGGACGCGGTCGCCGCTCAGGCCGGAGGGGCGGACCGGCTGGAGCTGGTCACCGACATGGCCGCGGACGGGCTCACGCCGTCGGTCGGGACGTTCGTCGAGGTCAGGGCGGCGGTGGACATCCCGGTGCGGGTGATGCTGCGGCCGGGGGACGGGTTCGCGGCGAGAGATGTCGACGCCTTGCTCCGGGGCGCGCGGGAGATGCGGGGCGCTGGGGCCGAGGAGTTCGTGTTCGGGTTCCTGGGGGAGGACGGCGGGGCCGATCCGGAGGCCGTGGAGCGGCTGGCGGGGGAGCTGGACGGGTGCCGGTGGACGTTCCACCGGGCGATCGACCGCGCCGCCGACCGCGACGCCCTGCGCAAGCAGCTCGCCGACCTGCCGGGACTCGACACCTACCTCACGGCCGGGTCGGCGGACGGCGTCGACGCCGGCCTGCCCGTCCTCCTCGCCGAGGCCGAGTCCGCCCGCCGCCGCGAGCCCGGCCACACCCAACGCCTCCTCGTCGGCGGCGGCCTCCGCCTCGACCACCTCCCGCGCCTGCGCGCCGCGGGCGTCGACGCCTTCCACGTCGGGGGCGCGGCCCGGCCGGGCGGCTGGGCCGCGCCGGTCGCCGCCAGTGCCGTACGGGAATGGCGTACGGCACTGGACGGGTGACCGACCGGTCTTCTTCTCCCCAGCCCTGGGCCTGATGTGATGTCACGTCACGGATCGATATCCGCCACGTAGTTGTTGTGTGCGGAACGGCCCTCGGCGATCACTCTCTGCCCTCCGACGTGCATAGTTGAAGCGCTTCGGTCGAACCGGGGCATGACATGTTTCAGTCACAGGGGGACAAGGCTCCATGCCATCCATACGCCGCCGCGGCCTCGCGGCAGCCGCTGCCGTGATCGCCGCGGTGCTGGTCACCACCACGGCCTGCAGCAAGACGGACGACGAGACGAAGGCCGGTGCGGACGCGTCGTCCACCGCCCAGTCGGACACCGCGGACACCGCGGACATCGACACGGGCGAGAACAGTGACGGTGACACGACCATCGGGGGCCTCAAGCTCCCCGAGGGCCTGCCCACCGAACTCACCGGCGACGCCCTGCAGAAGTGGCAGGAGGGCGGCTGGGAAGACTTCGACGACTGGGCATCCAAGGCCGAGGACTTCGCCAACCCGTACATCGAGGACTTCTGGACGCCCGAGCGCATCGCCGATGCCAAGGCCTCGATGCCCGGCATGGTCGAGGCCGGCAACACGGCCTCCGGGTCCGGCGGCACCACCAGGGCGTGGATGCCCGACGGCAAGGTGCGCAAGCAGCGGGCGGCGAAGGTCAAGGCGACGTACCACCGCCACGCCCCGCCCGTGGGCAAGCTCTTCTTCACCACGCCCCAGGGGTCGAGCGTCTGCTCGGCGGCGGTCGTGAAGGACCCCGCGCACCCCGGCAAGTCCAACCTCGTGTGGACCGCCGGCCACTGTGTGCACGCGGGCAAGGGCGGCGGCTGGTACCGCAACATCGCCTTCTCGCCCTCCTTCAACAACAGCGCCAAGCTCAACATCCAGCAGGCGGCGCGCAATTACCGCGCCAAGAACGTCTCCCCGTACGGCCTGTACTGGGTCGACTGGGCCACCACCTCCGGCGCCTGGATCAAGGGCGGCGCGGCCAGCAAGGGCACGACGGCCGCCGCGTACGACTACGCCGTACTGCATGTGAAGCCCGAGAGCGGCTCCAAGTCCCTGGAGGAACGGCTCGGTTCGGCGCTTCCGGTGTGGTTCAACGCCCCGGCCGCCAACAAGGTCAAGAACATGAAGGTCCGCGGCTACCCGGCCGAGTCCCCGTACGACGGCTCGAAGATGTACCACTGCCAGGGCGCCACCAAGCGCTTCGTGCTCGGCACCCGCTACCCGAGCAGGCACCCGGCCCAGTACATGGTCGGCTGCACCATGAACGGCGGCGCCTCGGGCGGACCTTGGTTCATGCGCCACAAGGGCCGTACGTATCTGGTGTCGAACAACTCCCTGAGTGACCGGTCGTCGTTCATCACGGGACCGCGGCTCGGCAAGAACGCCAAGCAGGTGTACGTGGCGACCAGCAACAAGTTCAAGTAGGCCTGCTGCTTTTCTGCGGCCCCCGGCGTTATGGCGTTGTGCCGGGGGGCCGCGGTGCGTCAGCCCAGCTGGGGCGGCAGCGGTGCTGCGTGCGTCACGATCAGGCCCGACACCGCTCGCGTCAGCGCCACGTACAGGCGGCGCAGGCCGGTCCGTTCGTCCGGTTCGCCGTCGACGACGGCTCGCGGCTCGTCCAGTACGACGTAGTCGTACTCAAGTCCCTTGGCGAGCGAGGCCGGTACGAGGGTGAGCCGGGTCTCGTACGTCGTCTCCTCGCCCGGCGCGAGACAGCTGATCCCGGCCGCCGAGAGCGCCTCGGCCAGGGCGGGGACGCGGGCGTCGGCGGCGATGAGACCGACCGAGCCCTCGTTGCGGAGCAACTCCTCGCAGGCGGCGACCACTTGGGCGTCGGACGCGATGGGCCGTACCTCGAAGAAGCCCGGGTTCTCACGGACCGAGGCGACCGGGGTCAGGCCGGGCGCGATGTGGGGGAGGAGGCGGGAGGCGTAGGTGATGACGTCGGTCGGTACGCGGAAACCGGCCGTCAGCTCCTCGACCAGCGCGTCCGGCTTCCCGAGATGCCCGAGCGCCTCCTCCCAACTCCGCGTGGCCCAGGGCGTGGTGCCCTGCGCGAGGTCGCCGAGGACGGTCGCGGAACCGGTGGTGCAGCGGCGGCCGACGGCCCGGTACTGCATGGCGGACAGGTCCTGCGCCTCGTCGAGCACGACATGCCCGAGGGAGTGCGTGCGCTGCACGAGGTCGGTCGCCTCGTCGATCAGCACGGCATCGGGGGCTGACCACTTGGCGGTCTTCGTGCTCCGCGCGGGCTTGGCCCAGAGGATGGCCTTCTGCTCGTCCTCCGTCAGGATGCCGTCCGCGTGTACGGCGAGGAAGTCCGCGTCGGAGAGGAGGCGCAGGACGAGTTTCGCCGGGTCGACGGGCGGCCAGATCGCCTTCACGGCGGCCTTCACCGCGGGGTTGCGGGCCACGGCGTCCTGCACGCGGTCGTCGGGGGCCTCGCCCGAGCGCTCCATCTGCACGAGTACGGCGTGCGCGATCCGCTGCGGCAGGGCCTCGCGGGCGGCGCCGTAGCGGATGTCGCGGTCGAGCAACTCCCGCACCATGTCTTCGAGTTCGTACGCCGGTACGCGCCAGCGCCGGGAGCCGCGTACGACCACGACCGGTTCGGTGGGCGGCGTGACGTGCGAGCGGACGGCCCGGCGGAGCACCTCCGCCATACGGGCGTCGCCCTTGACGACGGCGGTGGCCGCGTCGTCGGTCCCCCGCACCTCGACATGCGCGACCAGGTCGTCGACGGTCGCCTGCTTGACCTCCAACTCGCCGAGCGCGGGCAGCACTTGCTCGATGTAGTGGAGGAAGGAGCGGTTCGGCCCGATGACCAGGGTGCCGGTGCGGGCGAGGCGCTCACGGTGGGCGTAGAGGAGGTACGCGACGCGGTGGAGGCCGACGGCGGTCTTCCCGGTGCCCGGGCCGCCCTGTACGCACAGCGAGCCGGACAGGTCCGACCGTACGATCTCGTCCTGCTCGGGCTGGATGGTCGCCACGATGTCCCGCATCGGGCCGACGCGCGGGCGCTCGATCTCCTGCTGGAGCAGCTTGCTGGTGGCGGCCGCCGCCTCGGTCGGGTCCGAGAGGTGCTCGTCCTCGTACGCGGTGAGGTCCCCGCCCGTGTAGCCGAACCGGCGGCGCAGCGCGACATCCATCGGGTCCGTCTTGGACGCCCGGTAGAACGGCTGCGACACGGGCGCGCGCCAGTCGATGACCATGGGGTCGCCGTCGGCGTCGTGCACATGCCGGCGCCCGATGTAGAACTTCTCGCCCTCCGCCCCCTCTGCCTGGTCGGCGCCCGGTTCATGCAGATAGTCGAGGCGGCCGAAGAAGAGCGGGGTGCCACTGAGGTCGGCGAGTGCCTTGATCCGCTCGTCGATCTGGTGGGCGAGCGCTTCGGCGTTCACCCAGTTCGCGGTGACGTCCCGGATGTCGAGCGACTCCACGTCCTTGCGCATCGCGCGGAGGGCGGCCCGGGAGGCGGTGAGGTGGGAGCGTTCACGGGAGAGGGGGTCGTCGGACGTGGACGTGGACAAGGGGGTGCCTCCGGGGGCCTGCTGCGTGAGCGTGCGACTGCTGAGCGTGTGTCTGAGGGAGCCGACCGGTTTCCGTCCGGACGGCGGCGCTCCACGTCGGGAGGCGGGCAAGAGCGGAGAGTTTAGGTGAGGGGGAGGGGCGGGGGCCAACCGTTTTCCGGGCACGGGCCCCGGACCCCGTGTCCAGTGCACGGATCCCGGGCCCCGTGTCCAGTGCACGAGCCTCGTGCCCCGTGCCCCGTGCACTGGACCAGGTCCCCCTAGGGGATCAGGTCACTCCGGAGACGTACGGGAGGGCGGACCTGAGGGCGGACCTGAGGGTGACGAGGGAGCGACCTGAGGGTGAGGCGAGGGCCCTGGAGGTTAGGTCTCTGGACCGACGCAATCCGTGGGCCCGAGTCCCATCATGGAGTCATGAGTGCAGCGACCTTCTCCCCAGCCCCTGGCCGACACGGCCGGCCGAGCGGCGCGAGCGCACTGGCCGACGGCCAACAGCACCATCGCATAGGTGACGCCCTGCGCGCGATCAGGGTGTTCGCGGGCGCGGCGTTCAGAGTGATCGTGCTCGGTGAGTACGCGGAGGAGGCGGGCGTACGCCGTAGGTGACCGGCCCGCCCGCCCGGCCTCAGCTCTCCGCGAGCAGCTCGTCCGCGTCCATGATCCGATAGGCGTACCCCTGCTCGGCCAGGAACCGCTGGCGATGGGCGGCGAAGTCCTGGTCGAGGGTGTCCCGCGCCACGACCGAGTAGAAGTGGGCCTGATGCCCGTCGGCCTTCGGCCGCAGCACCCGCCCCAGCCGCTGCGCCTCCTCCTGCCGCGACCCGAAGGTCCCCGACACCTGAATGGCGACGGTTGCCTCCGGCAGGTCGATGGAGAAATTGGCGACCTTGGACACGACGAGGACGCTGATCTCACCCTCCCGGAACGCGTCGAAGAGCTTCTCCCGCTGAGCGTTGGAGGTCTCCCCCTTGATGACCGGCGCGTCCAAGTGCTCGCCCAGCTCGTCGAGCTGGTCGATGTACTGCCCGATGACGAGGATCTGCTGCCCCGCGAAGCGCCGTACGAGCGCCTCCGCTACCTTCCGCTTGGTCGCGGTCGTCGCACAGAAGCGGTACTTCTCCTCGGTCTCGGCCGTGGCGTACGCGAGCCGCTCGGACTCCGTCAGATTGACCCGCACCTCGACACAGTCGGCGGGCGCGATGTACCCCTGCGCCTCGATCTCCTTCCACGGAGCGTCGAACCGCTTGGGCCCGATGAGCGAGAACACGTCCGACTCCCGCCCGTCCTCCCGCACGAGCGTGGCCGTGAGCCCCAGCCGCCGCCGCGCCTGCAGATCAGCGGTGAACTTGAAGACGGGCGCGGGCAGCAGATGCACCTCGTCGTAGACGATGAGCCCCCAGTCGCGGGAGTCGAAGAGCTCCAGGTGGGGATAGATCCCCTTCCGCTTCGTGGTGAGCACCTGATACGTGGCGATGGTGACGGGCCGGATCTCTTTCCGCGTCCCGCTGTACTCACCGATCTCGTCCTCGGTGAGACTCGTGCGCCTCACGAGCTCGTGCTTCCACTGCCGGGCGGAGACGGTGTTCGTGACAAGGATGAGGGTGGTCGCCTTGGCCTGAGCCATGGACCCGGCCCCGACAAGCGTCTTGCCGGCCCCACAGGGCAGTACGACAACCCCTGACCCGCCGTGCCAGAAGTTCTCCACGGCCTGCTTCTGGTACGGCCGCAGCGCCCACCCGTCCTCGGCCAGCTCGATCGGATGCGCCTCACCGTCGACGTACCCGGCGAGATCCTCGGCCGGCCACCCCAGCTTCAGCAGCACCTGCTTGATCTGCCCGCGCTCGGACGGATGCACGGCGACGCTGTCCGGATCGATCCGGGTGCCCACGAGCGGAGCGACCCGCTTCGACCGCAGGATCTCTTCGAGCACGGGCCGGTCGGTGGTGGTCAGCACCAGTCCGTGGGCCGGATGCTTGCTGAGCGTCAGCCGCCCGTACCGGTCCATCGTCTCGGCGATGTCCACGAGCAGCGCGTGCGGCACCGGATACCGGCTGTACTGCACCAACGCGTCCACGACCTGCTCGGCGTCATGCCCGGCCGCCCGCGCGTTCCACAGCCCCAGCGGCGTCACCCGATACGTGTGGATGTGCTCCGGAGCCCGCTCCAGCTCCGCGAACGGTGCGATCGCCCGGCGGCAGTCATCGGCCTGCTCGTGGTCGACTTCGAGGAGCAGGGTCTTGTCGCTCTGGACGATTAGGCAGGACACGCGTACCTCCGCGGATTGGATCGTCAGCATGACAGACACCACACCTGTCACGGCTCGGGCCATGCCCCGTGCCCGGCGCCGGAACGGCGTTCCGGCCGGCGCGCCGGGTATGCGCGCCGCTATCCATGTTCGCCTATCGCGGGAAACGGACGCGACGACTTCTCCCGAGCGCCGACGCGCGGCGTGCGAGGTGGTCAGGAGATCATGCGAGGTGGTCAGGAGATGAGGATGCCGATGCCGTCCCCCAGCTGCCTCAGTCCGAGTACGAAGAACAGGACGGCAAGCACAGCGGTGTTGTGCTGCGCGGACCAGTCCTTCCAGCTGCCGAGCGTCCGCTGCGCCCGCTCGCCCATGACCAGGTAGACACCCAGGGGCACCAGAAGCCCGAGCGATGCGATGATCACGAATACCGTCAGCGACGCGACCTGCTGCCCGACGGGAATCCCGGACGCCGCGATCGCGGCACTCGCGGCGATGGTCAGCGGGGCGTTCTTGATGTTGGCCGCCGACAGCGCCACCGCAAGCCCGAAGATCTTGACCGGTGAGAGACGGTCGATCGCAGCGATCCATTTCGGCAGCTGCACCTGCGAGGGGTCCGCGGGACGCCGTCGCCACTGCCGGGCGCCGGACAGGAGGAGCAGCACTCCCAGGCCGAGTTTCAGTCCGCCCACCCACCGGGCCGGCTGCTTTTCGACGGAGGCTTCCGCCGGGCCGGCGATCGCCAGCATCACAGCGCCGAGAGCCGACAGCCCCAGAACCCAGCCCGCGAGGAACAGCAAGCCGTTGCGACGGCCTCGGGGTGTGGCGAGGACGAGAATGATCGCCATGACGGGGAGCGGGCTGATCGCGACACCCGCGGCCAGGCTCAGCACCTCGCCGAGTGTCCTGCCCATGGCTGCCTCCGGGCGGTGATCGGGGCCCGGCCGACCTGACTCGGCGGATTCCACCCGCCGCCATCATCCGACCGTGTACGCACCGACCGCGCGGCACGCGCGGTGAACGGGTGAGCCACGCGCCCCGGCCGCAGCGCCGCGCGGTCGCTCCTCCCGCGGCGCCTCACCCCGTTGGGCCCGGTGGGCATGCGCACCTGCCGAGGCCCTTCGAAGCTGGAGGCCCATCGCGCCGTATGGAGCTGGAGATCCCATGAGGCTTGTCGTTGATCTCAACCGATGTCAGGGGTACGCCCAGTGCGCCTTCCTCGCGCCGGAGGTGTTCACCATGCACGGTGACGAGGCGTTGATGTACGACCCGCGGGCCGACGACGCGCAGCGCGAGCACGTACGGCGGGCGGCGGAGGCGTGCCCCGTCAAGGCCATCACCGTGGAGAGCCCGGACGGGGAGAGCATCGAACAGAAGGTGGGGGCTTCCCATGTCGGTTGACGGTTCTCTTGAGAGGCTCCGGCGCGAGGGGCACATTGTCGTCGTGGGTGCCTCCCTGGCGGGGCTGCGGGCCGCCGAGACACTCCGTGAGGAAGGCTTCACGGGCACGCTGACCTTGGTCAGTGACGAGCCCCACGAACCGTACGACCGACCGCCGCTGTCCAAGCAGGTCCTGCTCGGCAAGGTGCCGTCGGACCATACGGCCCTGCCCCGGCGCCGACCGCTGGACGCGCGGTGGCGGCTCGGCGCCGCGGCCACCGGACTGGATGTGGCGGGCAAGCGTGTGCACCTCGACGGCGGCGACACGGTGGAGTACGACCGGCTGCTGATCACCACTGGTGTCCGGGCCCGGCCCTGGCCGCACGAGCTGGAGGCCGAGCTCGACGGGGTCTTCGTCCTGCGGACCAAAGACGACGCCGAGCGGCTGCACCGCAAGCTGAGCGCGGGGCCGCGCCGGGTCCTGGTGATCGGGGCCGGATTCACCGGCTCCGAGATCGCCTCCGTCTGCCGTGAGCGGGGACTTCCCGTCACGGTCGCGGAGCGCGGCCAGGCACCGCTGGTGGGTGCGCTCGGCAGCGTGGTGGGCGAGGTGGCCGCGGATCTCCAGCGTGAGCACGGTGTCGATCTGCGGTGCGGGGTGATGGTCACCGGACTGGAGGGGGACTCCGCGGGGCGGCTGAGGTGCGCCCACCTGTCCGACGGCACCGCGGTCGAGGTCGACGTGGCGGTCGTGTGCCTCGGCGCGACCCGCAACACCGAGTGGCTCGCGGGATCCGGTCTGGCCGCCGGCCCGCGCGGGATCGCCTGCGACGCCGGATGCCGGGCCTTCGACGTCCGGGGCATCGTCACCGACGATGTCTTCGCCGCCGGAGATGTCGCCCGCTCCCCGCAGCCGCTGTTCGGCTACCAGTTCCTGTCTCTCGAACACTGGGGCAACGCGGTCGCCCAGGCCGAGGTCGCGGCACACAACATGATCAACGCCAGCTGGGACCGCCGTCCGCACATCGAGACGCCCGCCTTCTGGTCCGCCCAGTTCGGCATCAACATCAAGTCCATCGGGGTGCCCTCCATGGGGGAGGAACTCATCGTCACCCAGGGCTCACTCACCGAGCGCCGCTTCACCGCGGTCTACGGGCACCAGGGCCGCATGATCGCAGCCGTCACCTTCGACCAGGGCAAATGGCTGGAGTTCTACCAGCGGCAGATCGAACAGGCCGCGTCGTTCCCGCCCGAGTTCCCCACCGTCGACCGGAGGCCCGAGGGGATGCACCCCGTGCCGGCCGGCTTCCCCGACCCCTCACTCCCCAACCACGGCCCCACGGTCACGCTCAGTGGCTACTCGCCGTCCGAGCGGCGGATCTCATTCACCCCCGCACGCGCCTGACCCGCGTACCGGGCACGGACGCCCCTGGAGCCTGTGTCACATCCCCGGCCGGGCGCCCGCCGCCTGGCACGCACTCCCCCACTGCCTTAAGGGCGTGGGGGGACCCCCAGCCGCGTTGCCGAAACGCCCACGTGGCTCCTCCCCCACGCTCGAACCGGCTTCGCTCGGCTCGCGCGGGGGCACCCCCATCGAGGGCGCTCCGGCGCCTTGCGATCGCACGCTCCCCCACGCTCGAACCGAGTTCGCGCGGGATGTACCCCCATCGCCGCCGTGCGCTGATCCGGCCGGAGATGTGACACAGGCTCTTACGAATGACCCGGAACGCCCCGAAAGGAATCCGCCCATGGCCTCGGCCGCGCTCCTGCACCAGATCACCGATCACGCCAACCGCGCCGACCCCTACCCCCTGTACGCCGAACTCCGTAAGACGCCTGTCGTCCGGGACGCGGAGGGGCCGTATCTGGTCAGCACCTACTGGGAGATCCGCAGTCTGCTCCACGACCCTCGCGTCAGCTCCGACGTCCGCAACCTGAGCCCCGACGCCCCCAGGCCCCTCAGCCAGGAGGATGACCCGAACCTGCCGCCCACCTTCCTCAAGCTCGACCCTCCCGAGCACGATCGGCTGCGGCGGCTGGCCATGAGGTCCTTCGGGCCCCCGCACACCCCCCGACGGATCTTCGACATGCGCGGCGAACTCGCCTCCATCGTCGGTGAACTCATCGACGGCTTCCGGGACCGGGACCGGATCGACCTCGTCGACAACTTCTCCTACCCCTTCCCCGTCACGGTGATCTGCAGGCTGCTGGGTATCCCCCACGAGGACGAGCCACGCTTCCACGTCTGGGCCGACATCCTCGCCGCCAGCATCGACCCGTCACAGGCGTCGGCTCAGGAGCGCGAAGCGCAGCTGCAGACCGTCCGCCAGGCACGTACCGAGCTCGCCGCCTATCTCTCCGGCCTGATCGAGGAGCGCCGCCGCTCGCCCCGCGACGACATGCTCTCCGCCATGGCCACCGGCCACGGACCGGACGGCGAGATGTCCCCGCTGGAAATGCTCAGCACCTCGGCCCTGCTGCTGATCGCCGGCCACGAGACCACGGTCAACCTGATCACCAACGGAATGCTCACCCTGCTGCGTCACCCCGACGTCCTCCAGCGGCTGCGTGACGACCCCGGCCTGGCCGTCCCGATGGTGGAAGAGCTGCTGCGCTACGAGCCGCCGGTACACCTCCTGCCCCAGCGCACCACGCTCACGGACATCGACATCGCCGGGACCACCATCCCCAGAGCCGCCTCCCTCTGGCTGGTGCTCGCCTCGGGCAACCGGGATCCCCAGCGCTTCCTCGACCCCGACCGCTTCATCCCCGAGCGTCCGGACAACCAGCACCTGGGATTCGGCAGCGGCATCCACAGCTGCTTCGGCGCTCCCCTCGCCAGGCTGGAGGCCCAGATCGCCCTGACCGAGCTGGCCCGCCGGCTCGACAATCCCCGCCTGGTGGAGGACCCGCCCCCGTACCGCCAGAACGCGGTCCTCCGCGGGCCCCGGCATCTGGAGGTCGCCTTCGACGGCCTCAGGCCCTAGGGACTCCCCCCGGGGACCCCGGCGCCGTCGCGCTGCCGGTCGAGCGCGTCGTCGAGGGTGGCGGCCGCCATGATCAGCGCCAGATGGGTGAACGCCTGCGGGAAGTTGCCCAGTTGCTCGCCGCTGGGACCGATCTCCTCGGCGAAGAGGCCGACGTGGTTGGCGTAGGTGTGCATCTTCTCGAAGGCGTAGCGGGCCGGCCGGAGACGGCCGGCCCGGGCCAGCGCGTCCACGTACAGGAAGGTGCACAGGCTGAAGCTGCCTTCCGAGCCACGCAGGCCATCGGGGGAGGCCGTGGGGTCGTAGCGGTACACCAGGCTGTCGGAGACCAGCGTGCGGTCCATCGCGTCCAGCGTCGACAGCCAGCTCTCGGTGCGCGGGGCCAGGAATCCGACACGGGGGATGAGCAGGAGGGACGCGTCCAGGACATCGCCGCCGTAGCACTGGACGAGGCTCTGCTCCTTCGCGTTCCATCCGCGCTCCATCACCTGCTCCAGGATGGCGTCCCGGGCGGCGGTCCAGCGGGCCGTGTCCGCGGGACGGCTGTACTCGGCCGCCAGTCGCAGCCCGCGGTCGAAGGCGACCCAGGACATGACCCGGCTGAAGGTGAAGTCCTGGCGCCCGCCACGGGTCTCCCAGATGCCTTCGTCGGAGCGGTCCCAGGAGTCGACGAGCCAGTCCAGGGTCCGGGCGAGGTTCTTCCAGCCGTGGTAACCGGCCCGCATGGCGATCTCGCGGCCCTCCGCCAGGGCGTACAGGGCCTCGCCGTAGATGTCGAGCTGCAACTGGTCGGCGGCGGCGTTCCCGACCCGCACCGGGTACGACCCCCGGTAGCCCTCGAAGTGCTCCAGGACCTCCTCCGTCAGCAGGGGATCCCCATCGACCCGGTACATGATCTGCAGAGGCTCTTCTCCGGCGCCCTCCTGGCCTCGGAGGCGGTCTCCCAGCCAGCTCGTGAACCGCGCCGCCTCCTCGGCGAAGCCGAGGTCGAGCAGTGCGCGTACGGACAGGGAGCCGTCACGGACCCAGGTGTAGCGGTAGTCCCAGTTCCGTTCGCCTCCGATCTGCTCGGGCAGGCCCATGGTGGCCGCCGCGACGGGGGCACCCGTGGGGGCGTAGGTGAGCAGTTTGAGGGTGATGGCGGAACGGTGCACCATGCCGGGCCACCGGCCGCGGTAGCGGGAGGTGCGTATCCATCGCTGCCAGAAGTCCACCACCTCCTCCAGCTGCTCGATCACGCCGCCCGGGACCAGGGGACGCGGCGCCTTCCCGTCCGGTCCGCTCACCGTGAGCACGGCGGTGGCGACCTCCCCGGCACGGAGCGTGACCTCACCCCGTACGTCCTGGGCACCCTGCCCCCGTACGTCCCGTGTGCCCTGGACCTCGGGCCGCAGGGGAAACGTGCTCTGCAGGTACGCGGTGACATCCGGCGCCCGGAATACGGCGGTCCCGTCCCGCAGGTCGAGACCGTGGGCGGCGCGGCCGTAGTCGAATCGCGGCCGGCACTCCAGAGCGAAGCGCATGGTGCCGCGTACGGCCCGCACACCACGGACCAGGACGTGCCGGTCCGTGGGCGTGCCCGTACGGTCCGGCGGCATGAAGTCGAAGACCTCGCCGACCCCGTCAGGGGTCATGAACCGCGTGACCAGGACCGCGGTGTCCGGATAGTAGAGCTGCTTGCAGTTGGCGCCCCGGACGTCGGGGGCGAAGCGGAAGTAGCCGCCGCGGTCGTGGTCGAGCAGGGCGGCGAAGACACTGGGTGAGTCGAACCGAGGCGCCGGGAACCAGTCCACAACTCCCCGGGAAGAGACCAGAGCGGCCGTCTGCAGGTCGCCGACGAGGCCGTGGTCTTCGATGTGCGGATACCGATCCGTGAGATCCATGATCATCTCGTCTCTTGTGACCTCACCTCCCACTGTCGCCCCACTCCGGCAGGTTCGCGACAGGGGCGGCGGCCGCTGTCCCGCCACTGCTCCATCGGCCGGAAGTCCTCCACCGGACGGCGCACACCGTCGCACCGTCCCGGTACCCCCCCGGCAGCACGGGTGTTTGCCTTGGGGGAAAGCGGCGGCACAGACGCGGACGACACGGCTACGGAGGCGCTCCATGGACGACGGCACAACGGAACGCCCGCGTGTCCCCACGCTGCTCAAAGGACAGAAGGCCCTGGTCACCGGGGCCAACTCGGGTATCGGCAAGGCCGCCGCCATCGCCCTGGGCCGGGCGGGCGCCGATGTGGTCGTCAACTACGTCATGGGCCGGGACGCCGCCGAGGAGGTGGTACGGGAGATCAGGGCTCTCGGCGTCCGTGCCTACGCACACGAGGCGGACGTCTCGCAGGAGGCCCAGGTCGTCGACATGGTCGCCCGCATGGTGGACGAGCTCGGCACGATCGACGTCCTGGTGGCGAACGCCGGACTGCAACGGGACGCCGCCGCCACCACGATGACCCTCGACCAGTGGAGCAAGGTCCTGGACGTCAACCTGACCGGGCAGTTCCTGTGTGCGCGGGAGGCGGCGAAGGAGTTCATGCGCCGAGGAGTGGTCCCCGCGGTGTCCCGCTCCGCGGGAAAGATCATCTGCATGAGCTCGGTGCACCAGATCATCCCCTGGGCAGGGCACGTCAACTACGCCGCTTCCAAGGGCGGCGTACAGATGATGATGCAGACCCTGGCGCAGGAGCTGGCACCGCACCGTATCCGCGTCAACGCGGTGGCACCGGGAGCGATCCGCACCCCCATCAACCGCGACGCCTGGGACACCCCCGAAGCCGAGGCCGACCTGCTCAGGCTGATCCCCTACGGCAGGGTCGGCGACCCGGCGGACATCGCCACCGCGGTCACCGCTCTGGCGTCCGACCTCTTCGACTATGTGGTCGGTACCACCCTGTACGTGGACGGCGGGATGACGCTCTTCCCCGGCTTCGCCACCGGAGGCTGACCCGGCGGCACACGCGCGGCCAGGCGCCGCGACGAGATCTGTAGGCGCGTCCTGTCCTACTGAATGTCTATTCATTCCAAAGTGTGATGTGAATTCACGTTTTCGGCGGTGGATCCGAAGAATGGCGGATCGTGACCACGACGACGCTCGGCTACGCCCTGTTCGCCACCCGCTGGCTCCAGGCCCCGCTGTACTTCGGCCTGGTGGCGGCACAGGGGGTGTACGTCTACAAGTTCTTCAACGAGCTGTGGGCCTTAATCCTGCGCTGTGTGACCGGGCAGGCGACCGAGACGTACGTGATGCTCGCGGTGCTCAAGCTGGTCGACGTCGTCATGATCGCCAACCTGCTGATCATGGTGATCGTCGGCGGCTACGAGACCTTCGTGTCGCGCATCGGCCTGCAGGGCCACCGTGACCAGCCCGAATGGCTGTCGCACGTCAACTCCAACGTGCTGAAGGTGAAGCTCGCCACGGCCATCGTGGGCATCTCGTCCGTTCATCTGCTGCAGATGTTCGTGGACGTGCACCACACCTCGCACCACGCTCTGCTCTGGGGCACGGTGATCCACATGGCCTTCATCGTCTCGGCGGCGATCCTGGCGTACATGTCGGGTCCGATGGGCGCCCGGTCCGATCACCTCCTCCACAGGGTGAGCCAGGGGCACGGAACCCCCGCCGAACCCTCGACGGAGACCGCCGCCGTTTCCGTGCCGGTCCCCGCGCAGGCCGCCCCGCCCGCGGTGGCGGCGGCCGGTGCGGAGGAGCGCGTCCGTGCCGCCGGATTCCCGGCCCGCAAGCTGCTGGAGGACTTCGACGAGGAACACCCCCGCTCCTTCGACCGGGAGACCGTGGCCCGGCTCGGGAAGCTGGACTTCGTCGCCGCGCGGGAGAACGTGGTGTTCGTCGGGCCGCCCGGCACCGGCAAGACGCATCTCGCCGTGGGCCTCGGGACGCGGGCCTGCCAGGCCGGGCACGAGGTGCTGTTCGCCACGGCGGCCGACTGGGCCGGGCGGCTGGCCACGGCCCGGGGCGAGGGACGGCTGGCCGAGGAACTGGCCGCGCTCGACGCGTACCCGGTGCTGATCGTGGACGAGGTCGGCTACCTCCCCTTCGACACGGACACCGCCCAGCTGTTCTTCCGGCTGGTGGCGCACCGTTACGAGCGGTCCTCGCTGATCGTGACCAGTGACCGCCCGCTCGGCCGCTGGGACGAGATCTTCGGCGGCGGGATCGCACCGGCGATGGTCGACCGCCTGGCACACCACGCCGAGATCGTCCGCATCGAAGGGGAGAGCTATCGGCTGCGCCGCACTGCTACAGCGTAGGCAGAACGAGGTTGTTGATCAGCGGCCCCTCCACGGTCAGGCCCTCGGTCGCCAGGGGTCCGGCGGCGATCGGGAGGGGCAGGGGCGGCAGGGGCGGAAGGGGCGGCGGGACCGCCGTGGCCTGCGGGGCGAGTACGCCGAACAGCGCCGCCGCCGAGATGAGGGCCGTGAGGGAGGCGATCAGGACGGAGGAGCGGGTACGGGTACGGGTGCGGGTCGTGGGGGGCTTGGAACGCATGAGGGTTTCGCTCGCCTTTCGGATGCTGTACGTCGAAACGTCGAAGACACCGCGTGGCTGCCCAGCGGCCCGCGGCGCGATGCGGGCAGCCCCTCAAGATCCCCCAGAGGTATGGTCGACGTCCC
The DNA here is from genome assembly GCF_053591955.1 of Streptomyces sp. NPDC002845. Classification (NCBI taxonomy): domain Bacteria; kingdom Bacillati; phylum Actinomycetota; class Actinomycetes; order Kitasatosporales; family Streptomycetaceae; genus Streptomyces; species Streptomyces sp. NPDC002845. Next base: position 38,217 of record NZ_JBSFUU010000014.1, read on the forward strand.
CCACAAGTGGGGTGTCTTCGGTGTGGCGTGCATGAACTCCCGCGTACGCCCGAAGGAGTGACGGCGAAGAGACGATGGCAAGGCGCCCGGTCAGGTTGCCTGTAGGCTCGCATTTCCGGTGTCCCTTTCTCACTGACGGTGGCCTTTTTCTGGCCCAAGGACAGGGCAGTGAGACGAACTCCTGTCTGATGTCCCGTCTCGCCGAGCGTGGATGTTTCTCATAGATCTGAGCGGGGCGGACCTCGAATCTCACCGCCGGTGGTTGCACTTCGCTCGGCCCTCGCGTTATGAGGCGAGGGCCGAGCGAAGTGCTCATCGTTCGCGGCGGTAGAGCCGCATCGTCACGGGGGCGAACACGGCGACGAGGCCGACGCAGGTCATCAGCACCCAGCCGATCTCGGTGGTGACCGGCTCGCCGTGCATCAGGCCGCGCACCGCGGTGACCAGGCGTGTGATCGGGTTGACGTTGACGAACGCCTCAAGCCAGCCGGGCAAGGTGGCGGGGTCGACGAAGACGTTGCTGACGAAGCTCAACGGGAACGTCACGAGGATGCCGAGGAACATCACCGACTCAGGAGTGCGGGCCAGCAGGCCGAGGCTCGTCCACACCCACGACAGGCTCCAGGCGAACAGCAGCACCAGGGCCACCCCTGCCAGCAGGCCGGGCAGGCCCGCGTCGGGGCGGAAGCCCAGCAGCGCCCCGACGCTCACGATCATCGTGGCCGCGATCGCGTAGCGGCCCAGGTCGGCCAGCAGCGCCCCGACCAGGACGGCGGGCTGCCAGATCGGCAGCGACCTGAACCGGTCGAACACCCCCTTGGCGATGTCGGCGTTGAGTGCGATCGCGGTCGACTGCGTGGTCATCGTGACCGTCATGACGAGGATGCCGGGCAGGACCGTCTGCAGGTACTCGCCGGTGGAGCCGGTCAGCGCCCCGCCGAACAGGTAGGTGAACATGACCAGCATCAGCAGCGGGAACACGGTCACGTCGAAGAGTTGGTCCGGGAGGTGCTTGATGCGCAGCAGCGCCCGCCAGCTGAAGGCGAGGGCCACTGCCGATGCGCTGGGACGGATCGGACGTACGCGCGTCGAGAGCGCCGGCCGGAGCGGGTCGGCGTCGGTGGTCGGCGAGGCCGGGACGGTGCTCATGCGCCGGCCTCCTCAAGGACTGCGGGTGCGGCATTGTGGCCGGTCAGGGCCAGGAAGACCTCGTCGAGGCTGATCTGGCCGACGGAGAAGTCGCTGACCTCGATGCCGGCGCGTGCGAGCTCGCTCAATGCCGCACCCGCCCTCCCGGGATCGTCCAGGCCGGCCGACAGAGCCGTCGGGTCCTCCTCACGGTGGACCGCCACGGTCAGCGTTTCGGTCAGGATCCGCGCCGCATCCTCCCGCCGGGCCGGGTCCCGCAGCCGGACGTGCACCGCCCCGGAGCCGACGGACTCCTTGAGCTCGGCGGGCGTGCCCTCGGCGATGATCCGGCCGTGGTCGATGACCGCCAGCCGATCGGCCAGCCGGTCGGCCTCCTCCAGGTACTGCGTGGTGAGCAGAACCGTGGTGCCGCCGGCGGTCAGCGCCCGCACGACCTCCCATACCTGTGTGCGGCTTCGCGGGTCGAGTCCGGTGGTCGGTTCGTCGAGGAAGAGCAGGGCGGGCGTCACCACGATGCTCGCGGCTATGTCCAGTCGGCGGCGCATGCCGCCCGAGTAGCCTTTGACCCGCCGGTCCGCGGCGGCTTCGAGGCCGAACGCGGCCAGGAGTTCGCGGGCCCGCCCGGCTGCGGCGCGGCGCCGGTGGCCGAGCAGCCGGCCCATCAGCACCAGGTTCTCCAGCGCGGTGAGGTCGTCGTCGATCGAGGCGTACTGGCCGGTGAGGCTGACGCGCGCGCGTACCGCGTCGGCTTCGGCGACGACGTCGTGGCCGAAGATCCGCGCTTGTCCGGCGGAGGGCCGGATCAGGGTCGCGAGCATCCGGATGGTGGTGGTCTTGCCTGCCCCGTTGGGGCCGAGAAAGCCGTAGACGCTGCCTTCAGTGACGGTCAGGTCGACGCCGTCGACGGCGATGATGTCGCCGAACTGCTTGCGCAGCCCTTCGGCGTGGACCGCGTATCGGGTCATGGTCTGCTCTTTCCAGGTCGTGAGCCGGGCTTTCAGTCCGATAGGATATTTACCACGTAAATTTACGTTGTAAATTAAGGGGCGCAATGCGCCCCTGGTCGATGAGCCGCGAGCGGCCCGGATCAGGACGCGATGCTCACCACGGTCTTGCCCCGCGCGTGCCCCTCGCCCTGCCCGGCAAGGGCAGTCGCGATCTCCGGGAACCCGTAGGTGCGCTCGGTGACGGGCCGCACCTCGTCGGCCTCGATCAGCTTCGCGAGCGCGGTGAGGTCGTCGGGGTTCGGTTTCGCCACGAAGGGCTTCATCTTCGGACCGCCGCGCAGGGAGGAGAGCACGGCCCGCAGGAGGTAGGGCAGGGGGCCGAGGACGTCGCCGCCCGGCATGCCGGTGGCGACGACGCAGACCCCGTCGCGGCGCAGCACCCGCCGGTACGCCGACAGGGGATGGCTCCCGACGAGGTCGAGGATGACGTCGTAGGGTGCCTTGCCCCGAGTGAAGTCCTCCCTGGTGTAGTCGACGACCTCGTCTGCGCCGGCCGAGCGCACCAGGCCGAGGCTGCCGGTGCCGCACACGCCGGTCACGTGCGCGCCGAGCGACTTCGCGATCTGCACCGCGAACGTGCCCACACCCCCGGAAGCACCGTTGACCAGCACTCGGTGGCCGGCTCGGACACCACCGGCGTCGCGCACTCCCTGGAGCGCCGTAATCCCCGCGAGCGGGACGGCCGCCGCCTCCGGGAAGCCGAGGCCGGCCGGCTTGGGCGCCAAGGCGTCCTCGGCGGCCACGGCGTACTCGGCATAGGCGCCGTCGGGCAGTTCGCCGAACACCGCGGCGCCCGGGCGCCACCGGGTGACCTTCGCGCCGACCGCCTCGACAGTCCCCGCCACGTCCTTGCCCCGCACCCGCCGCTTCGGCCGCGTCAGGCCGAACCCGAGCCGGAGCACGTAAGGGCGGCCGACCAGCGGCATCCAGTCCGCGGGGTTCACCGACGAGGCGCGGACGCGCACCAGGACCTCGTGGTCGCCGGGCTCCGGCCGGTCGATGTCCTGGAACTCCAACACATCGTGCGGATCGCCGTAGCCGCGCTGCACGATCGCTCTCATGCCACCTCACCTATGTATTTACAGCGTAAATATTTACGCTGTACGTTACGCTTCGGGTCGCAGACCGTCAAGAGGAGATGAGAGTCACCCGTGCCGAGGCAGAACGACCCGCCGAACGGGCGCCGCACACCGCTGAACCGCGACCGGGTGCTCGATGCCGGCATCGCCCTGGCCGACGCCGAGGGCATCGGCGCGTTGACGATGCGCCGACTCGGGCGGGAGCTCGGCGTGGAGGGCATGGCCCTGTACAACCACGTCGACAACAAGGAGGACCTGCTCGACGGCATGCTCGACCGCGTCGCCGCGGAGATCCAGCTGCCGGACATCGGCTCGGACTGGCGGGACCACGCCCGGCGGCGCGCGGTTTCCGCGCACGCCGCGCTCCTGCGCCACCCCTGGTCGGCGCCACTGTGGACGGCCAGCATCAACCTGGGGCCGGCGCGGATGCGCTACCTGGACAGCACGCTGCGCAACCTGCGCGAGGCGGGCTTCCCTCCGGACCTGCTCGACCGCGCCTTCCACACAATCGAGAACCACATCGTCGGCCACGCGCTGCAGTCGTTGGGCTTCCCCCTCGACCACGGCCAGATGCAGGAGACGGGCGAGGGCTTCCTGCGGACATTCCCAGTCGAGCGGTACCCCGACCTGGCCGCGCACATCCGCCACCACCTCCAGCACCAGGACAACGCCGACGGGTTCGAGTTCGGACTCGACCTGATCCTCGACGGCCTCGAACGGAAGCGCACCCCCTCCTGAACAGAGGAGGCTGTCGCCTACGACCAGGTCTCCAGGCCGCTGCGGGCGGGCATCCTGCCGGTGTTCGCGCCGCGCATCATCTCGATGAACGCGTCGACGGCAGGGTCGATGCCGTCGGTGACCTTCTCGTCGTAGGCGATCTCCCCGGCCGTGAACCACTCGGTCATGTGCTGGTTGAACTCTCTGGCGAGGTGGAGGTACGCGCCGAGGGCGAAGCCCTTGACGGTGAGGCTCCGGATGATGACGTAGGCCGGCTCGGCATCTCTGCCCTCCCAGGCGGTGACAGGAAGCCGGGTGTCCACGACCCTGTGCCGGTGACGAAGTCCTGCATGGCTCCGGCTTGTCGAGCCCGGCCACCCCGGTCACGTGCACCTCGCCCCGAGAACCGGGTGGCGACCTTGGCGGCTTCGGGGCTCTGGGCCTTGCAGGTGGGGCACCACGGCGCCCAGAATCAGCACGGTGGGTCTGCGTTTGCCCGCCAGCGGCGCCGCGTCGCTCCTCGTTGCACCCCGGGTGGAGAACTTCCTCGCTGCCACGCTATTCATGCCCCCCGCCCCGGTTCGGTGACCACGCTCAGGTTCTTGGCACAGGCGGGGACCTACCGTGGCCCTACGAGGCCACCCCGCAGCGCCGAGAGAGGAATGGTCATGGATCTCGTCGTACTCGCGGTGCCCGACTGCCCGAACGTCGCCGCGATGTGTGAGCGCTTGGAGCAGGTACTGCCCGATGACACCGGCCCGGCAGAGGTGCTCGTGATCACCAACGAGGAGGAGGCGGCCCGGTACGGCATGCACGGATCCCCGACCCTGCTGATCAACGGCACCGATCCCTTTGCCGCGCCAGACACCGCCGTCGGCGTCTCGTGCCGGATCTACCGCGACTCCGACGGACGCACCACCGGTACCCCCAGCATTGAACAACTCACCGACGCACTGAAGCGCGCGCACCAAGCCGAGCACTGAAGACGCCTGCCGGACGGACACGGTCTGGGACGGTCAGGCGGGACCGCCCCGGCGGCACTGGCATGCGACAGCGGGCCGCGCTGCAGCAAGACCTGAAGGCCGCAGGGGACAAGATCGTGAGACAGGATGCTGTGGCCCACGCATGAGACATGCCGATAAAACCCTGGCCACGACACCGAAATGGGACGTTCCGAATGGGAACCTTCATTGCCTCCGCCGTCGCCTCCGCCGTCGCTTCTCGGTCGCTTCCCGGCTGTCTCTCGACTGTCTCTCAGGTCGCCTCGTCGGCCAGTTCGGCGACGCCCGTGATCCGGTGCAGCGGGTACGTGCGGACCTCGTCCGCCGTGTGGTCGTACGCCGTCACGAAACCGCCCTCGACGCGGATCGGCGCGACGACGCGCTGGCTGGCCGCGCCCTCGGCGTTGACGTAACCGATCCACAGGGCCTCCCCGGTGAGGACGGCGGCCTGCATGGTGGCGAGCGTCTCGGCGGAACTGGTGCGCGGGAGGGAGCCGTTGGGGGCGGGCGTGGTCGTCCTGCGCGGGGTCGTGGCGGCGAGGTCTCCGGCGCGGATGGCACGCAGGGCCGCGCCGAGCAGGGTGTCGTCGGGGGTCGGAGGGCCTTCGGGGACGGGTTCCGGGGCGGTACGGGGTGGCGTACGGCGGGCGTGGGCCCGGGTGATCAGGACGTCGCCCTCCGCCGACTCGGCGGCCGGGGCGTAGCCCATCGCGCGCAGGCCGTCGAGGAGCGCCGCCGGGTCCGCCTGGGCGGCCAGCACGGTCGGGGCGAGGCGGCGCAGGCCGAGGGGCTGGGAGCGTTTGTCGGCGAGGATCTCGCCCAGCAGCGCGTCGTCGTCGCAGCGTACGTACGCCGAGGCCGCGCCGATCCGCAGGCGGCCGTGTTTCCGGGCCACGTCGTCGATCAGGTACGTCAGCGGCTGCGGGACCGGCGTGCGGGAGTGGGCCGCGAGGAAGGCGTGCAGGTCGGAGGCCGACCGGCCGGCGTCCAGCGCCCGGCGCACCGAACCCGGCGTGAAGCGGTACACCGTCGCGCCGCCCTTCGACTCCACGTCCGCGAGCACGTCGAGCATGTCGGCCAGCGGGCGCTTCAGCGGGCCCGGCGCCACCGCCGTCAGGTCAGCCTGGAGCAGGACGTGGTCCAGGGGGTCGGGCAGGAGGGGCGCGAGGAGGCGGGCGGCGCGGGCGGCGGCCACGGCCTGCTCGGCGGCCCCGAGGGGAGGCGTCCCGAGCGGGGGCGTCCCGAGCGGAGGCGTGGTGACCGCGTGCTGGTGATGGTGGGCCGGGAGCTTGTCACCGGGCCCCTCGGGGAGACGGGCAGCGGCGGACGGCTCCACCGGCAGCCCCAGCAGCGCCCGGCCGTGCGACGACAGCGCGCCCCGCCCGGTGACCCCCAGCAACTCCGCCTCGGACAGGGCCCATTGGGCGAGCCGGGAGCGTAGACCGTCCGTGGCCGCGGCGCCGCGCAGGGGGCGTTCCCAGCGCAGGCGGGCCAGTACGGAGGCGGGTGCCGCGGCAGCCCCCTCCGGCAGCCCCGCCAGCAGCGTCAGCACCCGGTGCCGTACCTCCGACGCCGCCGAGCGATCGAGCCCCGGCCCGAGCGCCGACAGCGTCCGGTCCTTCGCATCCCGCCCGCCGACCAGGCCCGGCGTACGGGTCGCGGTCAGCCAGGGGGTGACGAGCCGGGCCCAGCGTTCGGCGGCGGGCAGTTCCAGCCATTCGTCGTACGCCGGTGTCGCCGCGAACCGTTCGTCGGCCTCGCCGTCGGAGGCCAGCAGGCCCGCCGCGTACGCGAGTTCGACCCAGAACGCGGCCACCGGCTCGGGGACGTCGAGTGCGACGGCGGTGCGCTTGAGGTCGCGCACGCTCAGCCCGCCGGCCCGCATCACCGCCGGGCCGCCCTCGTCCCAGTCCTTCAGCAGTTCCTCGACGGTCGCGAGCGCGGTGTACGCCTGGCCCGCCGCGGCCGCGTCCACAGCCTGTGGACGGTGCGTGGCGGCGGCCTCGACGGGCGGCGGCAGCGGTTCCGTCTCGCGGTGGGCGCGGCCCGACCGCAGGTGGAGGGCCACTTCACGAGGCAGTACGACCGTGCCGGGCGCCGTCGGCAGCAGCAGCCCCCGGTCCAGCAGCCAGCGCAGATGGGCGGCCGGGCTGGCGGTGACCTGGCCGTACGGCGGGCCCCAGACCAGCCGCGACAGGACGTCCAGGGACTCGGCCGGGGCGGTGGCGAGGAGGGCGGGCATACGGACGCGGTCGGTGAACAGCGCGGCCAGCGCCGTCACGGCCGACACCGAGTCGTGCGTGCTCGGCAGCCCGGCCGCCGTCACGATCTCCTGGATACGGCCCGGCGACATCCCCGCCGTAGCCTCCGCGACCGTCTGCCCCAGACCCGTCGGGGAGGGGTGCTGCGGGGACGGCGCGAGCAGCTCACGAGCGGTGCGCACCAGGCGGAGCCGGTCGTCGGGGCCCCACACGAGGGCCTGCTCGCGGAGCGTGCCGAGGGCGCCGGGGAGCGCGGCGGTGACGGTGGGGTCGGCCTCGTCGCCCGCCATCAGGGCGAGGAGTTCGTCGTACGGCGCCGGGTCCGCGGCCATGGCCAGCGCCTCCGCCGTCTGCAGCGCGAAACGGTCCAGGCGCTCCAGGGCCCGTACGACCGAGGCGCGGGTGCCGGCGCGGGTGGCCAGCTGGGTGAGGTCGGTCGGGACCGGGGTGATGAGGTCCGGGCGGCTGCGCAGCAGCGCGGCGAGGGACGCGTCGTCGCGCGCGCGGAGCGCTTCCGCGAGCGAGCGCGGGGCCGGCGGCTTCTCCTCGGTGCTCATCCGATCCACGGTAGCGGGTGGGGGCTGCGGCAGGGGGCGTGTACGGGGGCTGAGGGCTGGGGATCTGGGAGTCCGGGGCTGGGAATCCGGGAGTCCGGGGGCTGGGAATCCAGGGGTCCGGGAGTCCGGGGGGCTGGGAATCTGGTGGGCCGGAGGTCTGTCGGGACCGCCGACGTGACGTGACGCCGCGCACCCGTGCCGGGCGGCCTGCGCTACCGTCGTCACCACGGGGTTTACAACGCACCCGCCCCGGAGGGGACTTCGTGGGGATTGAGAGCGACCAGGTCGTCTTTGAGTACCTGAGCCGGGTCGGCGACCTGGCCCAGCAGCGCCAGCTGCCGTCGGCGACACGGATGCGGCTGGTGTCCGAACTGCGGAACGAGATCGACCGGCGGCGGGCCAAGACCCCGGTCGACAGCCCCGCGGCCGTACGGCGCATCCTCGCCCGCCTCGGCAGCCCCGACGAGATCGTGACGGCCGCGGGCACCCCCGGCGACGGTGACGTACCGGAGACGCCCGCGTCCGTGCCCGTCCAGCGTGCCGGTGAGGCGGAGGAGCGGCCCAAGGGCCTGCGCCGCGTGGTACCCCGGCCGCGCCCCGCCGATCCCGAGCCGACGAAGACCCCCGACGACGGCCCCTCCCCGCCCCACCTCGCCGGTACGCACGAACTGGGCGACAGCGCCGTACAGCAGGACTGGTGGCGGATCGGGGCCGGCGGCGGGCCCGGGGGCGACTTCGGGCTGGGGGAGGCGGTGCCGGGGTTCGTGGGCGGGATCGAGGTTCCGGAGCTGCTGAGGCCGCCGCCGGAGAAGCGGGAGAGGCCTCAGGGGCAGCCTGAGGGGAAGCTTGACGGGGACGACGATCGGGCCGTAGAGAAATCCGCTGGGAAGGCGATCGAGAAGGCCGAGCCTGAGCCGGCCCAGGATGTGGACGTGGCCCGGCGCCGCCCGCGCCTCCCCCGGCTGCTCCCGCGCGGCGGCTGGAGCAACCCCCTCCTCCTGCTCGCCGCCGCCCTTCTCGTCGCGGGCGCGGTCATGGGCAGCCTCCTCCCGCTCGCCCTCGGCTGGCTGATCGCCTACCTGTCCCGGCGGCTGAGCCCCGCCGAGTCGAAGTGGGCGGTGATGGGCCTGCCCGGGTTGGTCGCGGTCGGCGGGATCGTGTGGCTGTGGGGCCGTACGGAGGGCCGCTGGGGCGACCCCATCGTGGACGGCCACATGAACGACGCGATCACCGAGACCTGGCCCTGGGTGCTGCGCGGGGCGGCCGTCGCCTCGGCGCTGTACCTGGTGTGGCGGGCGCGCCGGGCCTGAGAGCCTGTGTCGTGTCACCGGCTCCGAGGGCGCCACACGTGGACCGGCGGTGGACCGATGGTCGACCGATGGTTGTCACCACCCCTGGGCACAATGGCCCATATGACACCTCGCGCGCTGACCGTCGGCTTCGACCTCGACATGACCCTCATCGACTCCCGGCCCGGCATCCACGCCTGCTACCGGGCGCTCTCCGCGCGCACCGGGACGTACATCGACGCCGACCAGGCGATCACCCGGCTGGGGCCGCCGCTGGAGGAGGAGCTGGCGTACTGGTTCCCCGAGGAGCAGATCGCACTCATGAGTGACCTCTACCGCGACATGTACCCCACGATCGCCATCACCGCGACGCCCGCGATGCCCGGTGCCCTGGAGGCCATAGCTGCCGTCCAGGCGGCCGGGGGCCGGGCGGTCGTGGTCACTGCCAAGTACGAGCCCAACGCCAAGCTTCACCTGGAACACCTCGGCATACGGCCCGACGCGGTCGTCGGTGACCTCTGGGCCGAGCGGAAGGCTGACGCGCTGGTCGAACAGGGGGCGAGTGTGTACGTCGGCGACCACACCGGTGACGTGCGCGGGGCCCGTGCCGCCCGCGCGTACTCCGTCGCCGTGGCCACCGGTCCGTTCGACGTGGAGCAGCTGCGGGCGGCCGGCGCGGATGTCGTACTCCCGGACCTCACGGCGTTCCCGACGTGGTTGAAGGCGTACGGCTAGGCCCACCCGAGGGGGCGAAAAAACCTACGGCCTCGCCTCGCGGGCCCGCCTTCGCCCCGCCGCTATGGACTGGAGGACCCCCACCCCCGCCACCAGAAACCCGACACCCATGAGCATGCTCAGGACGAACATGTACGTCGGGAAGGGCGCCGTTCCGAGGAGGAGCGGGGCCACGGTGACGAGTGTGGCCACGGCGCCGAGGAAGAAGAGGACCGCACCGACACGGATCAGCCGGTCACCGGGTTCGGCGGAATTGGGTTGGGTTTTGTCACGCACCGGACCAGGGTAGTTCCCAGCGCGAAGGAACAGCCGGGTGACGTCTTGTCACCGGCCCCCGGACCATTAGCCTTGGTACCGGCGGGTCCAGACGACCCGCTGTAGTGCTCTCCAGAGCAGTTTTCCGGTGCCAGCACTTCCACCAGAGCAGTCAGAACAGCCAGACAGTTCAGAGCAGTCAGAGCAGTTTTCCGACGAGTACGAGGACGAGGACAGACGTGCCTACCGGCAAGGTCAAGTGGTTCAACAGCGAGAAGGGCTTCGGCTTTCTCTCCCGCGACGACGGCGGCGACGTCTTCGTCCATTCCTCGGTCCTGCCCGCCGGAGTCGACGCACTCAAGCCGGGCCAGCGCGTGGAGTTCGGCGTCGTCGCGGGCCAGCGCGGTGACCAGGCGCTTTCGGTGACCATCCTGGACCCGACACCCTCGGTCGCGGCAGCCCAGCGCAAGAAGCCGGACGAGCTGGCGTCCATCGTCCAGGATCTGACGACCCTCCTGGAGAACATCACGCCGATGCTGGAGAAGGGCCGTTACCCCGACAAGGCCTCCGGCAAGAAGATCGCCGGCCTGCTCCGCGCGGTCGCCGACCAGCTGGACGTGTAGTTGCTCAGCCGCGCGTAGCTGTTCAGCCGGGCCTACGGGAAGCGCTCACGGAAAGTCCAGCGCCTCGCGGCCGAGGGGCGGCACCAGCCCCTCGGCCGCCGCGCGCGTGAGCAGCCCGCGTACGGCCGCGTAACCGTCCGCTCCCAGGTCGGCCGTGAACTCGTTGACGTACAGCCCGATGTGCTGGTCCGCGACCGCCGGGTCCATCTCCTGGGCGTGTTCGAGGACGTACGGGCGGGAGACCTCGGGTTCGGCCCACGCGGCGCGCACGGAGGCGCGGGCTGACTCGGCGAGCAGCTCCAGCGTCCCGTCGCCCAGCGCCCGCTTGGCGATGATCGCGCCGAGCGGGATCGGCAGCCCGGTCGTCCGCTCCCAGTGCTCGCCCATGTCGGCGAGCCTGTGCAGCCCGTAGTTCTGGTAGGTGAAGCGCGCCTCGTGGATGACGAGCCCCGCGTCGACCTTCCCGTCCCGTACGGCGGGCATGATCTCGTGGAACGGCATCACCACGATCTCCCCGACCCCTCCGGGCACGGTTTCCGCCGCCCACAGCCGGAACAGCAGATACGCCGTCGACCTCTCGCTCGGCACCGCGACCGTACGGCCCTTCAGATCGACGTCACCTGCCCCCCGCGTCAGCACGAGTGGCCCGCAGCCCCGCCCCAGCGCGCCCCCGCACGGCAGCAGCGCGTACTCGTCGAGGACGTACGGCAGCACCGCGTACGACACCTTCAGCACGTCGAACTCCCCGCGTTCGGCCATGCCGTTGGTGATGTCGATGTCGGCGAACGTCACGTCGAGCGCGGGCGCGCCCGGGATTCGGCCGTGGGCCCAGGCGTCGAAGACGAAGGTGTCGTTCGGGCAGGGGGAGTACGCGATCTGCAGGGGTTCAGTGAGTGGGCTCATGCGGGTTCCAACTCTCCAGTGCGGGCCCGAGCTTCCCGAACCCCTCGGTGAGTGCCGCGAGCGCGTCCCCGATGCGCCAGGCGGCCCGGTCGCGGGGGCCGACGGGGTTGGAGACGGCCCGCAGTTCCAGTACGGGCGTGCCGTGCGCGGCGGCCGCCTCCGCGACCCCGAAGCCCTCCATGGCCTCGGCCAGCGCGCGGGGGTGACGTTCGCGGAGTTCGGTCGCGCGCTCGGCGCTCCCGGTCACGGTGGACACGGTCAGTACGGCACCGGCGCGCGCCCCGGTGGCCGCCGCGACCTCTCGTACGAGTGAATTCGGCGGCTTGTGGTTGACGGTCCCGAATCCCAGTTCGGTGACCGGAAGGAAGCCGTCGGGCGTCTGGGCGCCCAGATCGGCGGCGGTGATGTCGTCGGCGACGACGAGCGATCCGACCGGCGCGTCAGGCTGGAAACCGCCGGCGATCCCGGTCGAGACGACCAGGTCGTACGGCCGTCCGTCCAGCGAGGCCGCGGTCAGCGCGGCGGCGGTGGAGGCGGCGGCGAGGGCAGGGCCCACACCGGCGGCGACGAGGTCGTAGCGGCCGCCGGCACCGCCACCCTCGTCGCCGAGGCGGTACAGCGTCACCCCGGGAAGCCGCACCTCACGTACGGGCCCGGCGAACGCCCCAGCCACCGCGTCCCTCTCCACAGGGACCGCGGTGGCCACGAGCACGACCGGCCCAGCGGCTGCGAAACCGCTCAGGAGTCCTTCTTCAGCTTGAAGGACCAGAGCCCGGTGACCTCGTTCTCACCCTCGCGGATGGAGACGACCGTGGTGTCGCCCTGGGCGCCGTACTGGGCGTTGAAGAACACGCTGCCCGGGATGGTGCGGTAGGTCTTGGTGCTGGAGTCGGTCAGGGGCTGACCGTTCATCAGGATCGTCCAGCCCTCGTCCGCGATCTCCGGGTCCACGCCGAAGCGCACCGTCTCGTCGGGGTCGACCTCGATGGACTTCATGTCCTTGGCCTGGAGGCACTTCGAGATCTTGTCGGTCTCGACCGTCTTGCCGTCGTTGTAGCAGTCGGTCTCGGAGCTCACCGAGTTCGAGCCCACCGTGAGGGTGGCCATCGGCGTCGGCTTGTCACAGGCGGACAGGACGAGAAGTCCGGCGGAAACGACGCCGATGGTGGCGACGGCGCGGCGTCGGCGCGCTTCGGAACGCAGGGAGGTCATGGCCGAAGGCTATCTGGCATGTCCAGCGGCCTCCCCACGCGGGGTGCGGCGTGCCGCGCGGACGGGAGGCGGAGGGGAGCGCGGGAGATCGCGGGTGGAGGAGCGCGGTGTGGTCACGCCACCAAGGCCCGGGTGGTCACGCCACCCGGGCCTTGGCCGGGCCTCCGTGCCCGTGCCGGGCGGAGGAGAGCAGCCCCCGTACGGTCGTGAGCCAGCCCGTGCCGACGATCGCGGCGGCGACGCCGAGCCCGAGGCTGCCGTTGAGGGGGAGCACGATGCCGATGGCGCCGCCGACCACCCAGGACATCTGGAGCAGGGTCTCGGAGCGGGCGAAGGCGGAGGTCCGGACGTGTTCGGGGACGTCCCGCTGGATCAGCGCGTCCAGGGACAGCTTGGACAGCGCCTGCGCGAAGCCGGCGACAGCGCCGAGGCAGGCCACGAGGACCGCCCCGAAGAAGAGGGCGGCGGTGACGGCGACCCCCAGCTCCACCGCGACCACGGTCACGATGATGACCTCCGGCGCGCGGGACCTCAGCCAGGCTCCGACGGCCGTCCCGATCGCGTTGCCGACGCCCGCCGACACACCCACCATGGCCAGGGAGACCGCCGCGCTCTGCCCGGGGAGGGGGTGTTCGCGCAGCAGGAACGCCAGGAAGAAGATCAGGAAGCCGCCGAGGCAGCGCAGGGCGGCGTTGGCGCCGAGAGCGTGGGTGACGGCGATACCGACCGTGCGCAGCCCCGGGCGTTTGAGCGTCTTGCGGCGGTGCGGCCCGTGCAGATGCTCGGGGTCCGCCGCGAGCAGCGCCGTGTCCTCACCCTTGGCCGAGTCCACCTTGTGGGGCAGCGTGAAGGAGAGGACCGTACCCGCCACGAACAGCACGAACGCGCCGTACAGCGGCCAGCGCGGGCCGAGCGCCTGCAACCCGATACCGATCGGCGCGGCGACCCCCGTGGCGAGCAGTCCGCCGAGGGTGACCCGGGAGTTGGCCTTGACGAGGGAGAAGCGGGGCGGCAGCAGCCGTGGCACGACAGCACTGCGGACGACTCCGTACGCCTTCGACGCGACCAGTACGCCGAGGGCTGCCGGGTAGAGCTCGATGCTGCCCGTGACGACGGCTCCGGAGAGGAGCAGTGCGAGCAGGGCGCGGGCGAGCATGGCTCCCGCCATGGCGGCGCGGCGGCCGTGCGGGATGCGGTCGAGGAGGGGGCCGATGACGGGGGCGAGGAGGGTGAACGGGGCCATGGTGATGGCGAGGTACAGGGCGACTCGGCCGCGGGCCTCGTCGGTGGGCACGGAGAAGAAGACCGTCGAGGCGAGGGCGATGGTGATCATGACGTCGCCGGCGCCGTTGACCGCGTGCAGTTCGATCAGCTTGCCGAGCCCGGATTCTCCCGCGCCGTGCGCGTGTGTGGCCTTCCTGATCCCCCGGGCCGTTCCCGTCACCGGGAAGTGCAGGGCACGCCCGAGTGCGCGGACGGGCCCCCTCACACGGCCCGAACCGCCACCACGCCCACTCCCCTTGGCCCCACCGATCCCGGTGGCACCGTGGGGCGACCTTGCGGTTGCCACTCCGTCATAGTGCCCTGAGATGGGGCTGCGTAGTGGGGTTACCGTGCGTACGGGGTGGCCGGGATTGGTTTCGTCCCCGCCAGAGGGCTCCGCCCCTTCGACCCCGCCGGTACGGGGTGGGTCCCATCAGCCCGTCCGGCGTTTGAGGACGAGGCCGCAAGGCCGATGAACCACCCACCCGCCCGCACTCACCCAGGGGTCCGGGGCGGCGCCCCGGGGATGGGACGGGTAGGGGCGGCGGGGCGAAATCCCACCGGCACCCCCCACGACGGTTTCCCGCCAGCCGGCGGACGGGCAGACTTCCGCTCCCGGCGGTAGCCGTACCGCGGGCAAAGCGGACGTCGGTGTGGGCCCAGAGCGCGGAAGAAGGTAGCGTGCGTAGCGCGCCCCGGCGGTTGTTCTCGGCCGCGCGCCGCTCCGTCATCCCGCAGAATGGATGACGTAGGTGCGCCCGAGCGCGATCGGGCGCGGACGTCGACGCGGCCCTCCGGTCCGCTCCGTCCGCATCCCCGCCGAGGGACGGCGCACTCGTGAGACGGCGTAGGAGAGAAGCGATACCTGTGAGCGCAGCGACAACGCGAAGCCGCACCCCTGACCGTCTGTGCGCCGAGGCCGTCGACCTCGCCCGCGCCGCAGCCGAGGAGGCCGCCGCGCCCGGCGTCATCGGCGAGCACGCCGGGATGATCTCCGAGGGAGATCGGGTCGTCACGCACTTCTTCGAGTGCAAGGAAATGGGATATCGCGGGTGGCGCTGGGCGGTGACCGTCACCCGGGCCTCGCGCGCGAAGGTCGTCACGCTGGCCGAGACGGTTCTGCTGCCCGGGCCGGACGCGTTGCTCGCGCCCGAGTGGGTGCCGTGGAGCGAACGGCTCCGCCCCGGTGACATGGGCCCCGGCGACCTGCTCCCCACGGAGGCCGAGGACCTCCGGCTGGAGCCCGGTTACACCGGCGAGGAGGAACCCGGGCCGAACTCCGCCGTGTCGGAGGAGATGGCCGAGCTGGTGGAGGCGGAGGACGCCGAGGTCACCGCGGGCGCCCCCGCCAGCCTCCCCGTCGCCCCCACCCGTGGCTCCATCGCCGCCGTCGCCGAGGAACTCGGCATGCGCCGGGCCCGCGTCCTGTCCCGCTACGGCCTCCACACCGCCGCCGACCGCTGGGAGGACTCGCACGGCCCCAAGACCGCCATGGCCCAGGCAGCGCCCGCCACCTGCGTCAGCTGCGGCTTCCTGACCCCCGTCGGGGGCTCGCTGGGGCAGGCCTTCGGTGTCTGCGCGAACGAGTTCTCCCCGGCGGACGGCCACGTGGTGTCGCTGGCGTACGGCTGTGGCGGCCACTCGGAGGCCGCGATCATGCCGAAGCCACCCCGCCCGGCCCCACCGGTCATCGACGAGACCCGGGTGGACCCCTTCCCCCTCCGGCCCGCACCCGACTCGGGCTCGGTGTCGGTGACGGCGGACGAGTCGGCGGCGGAGCTGGGGCACTCGTAGCGGTAGCCGGTCGGCCGGCCGTGTCGGGCGCGGGTGCGGTCAGGACCGACGGTACCCGCCTGGGAGGGTCGCGTGGGCTCCGTTCGGGTTCAGAGGCGGCCGGAGGCTGCAGAGCGGCAGTCGCGGCAGCGTCCTCCGGGCTCGGGCGTGCGGAAGCCGCGGTCGCAGCCGTCGCAGTTGCGGAGGGGGTGCGGTACGGGTGGTGGGGCTGCCGGGGCGCGGAACGGGGGCGGGGGTGGCAGCTGGGCCGCCAAGCGGTGGGCCAGGAGGGCGGCCGGTCGGCGTAGGCCTTCGGGTGGCAGGTCGGTGGTCAGGGCGTGGCGTACGGCGGTGGGGGTGACGTCGCGTTCCAGCCAGGCGGCGACGCCGGGGGCGAGGTGGGCTGTGTCGCAGGCGGAGAGGAGCAGGCCGGGGTCGTGGCGGCGGAGGTCGGCGAGGAGGTCCGTGGCTGTCTGGAGGAAGGCGGGGGAGGGGGAGGCGGGCTGCGGTACGGCGGGGAGGGGCTTGCGGGGTGCCCGCTTGGCGCGCTGCTGGTGCCTCTCGTGCGGCTTCGGGGCCGGTGCCGGTGCCGGTCATACGGGCTCGGGGGCGGGCGTGCAGGCGGGGGCGGTGGCGCGGTGCCGGGCTGCCGTCGGCTGGTTGCAGGAGATCGTGCGGGTGACGATTCGGCCGCCGGGGGCGCGTTCGCGTTCGCGGCGCAGGTAGCCGTGGGCTTCGAGTTCGCGCAGGGCGGCGGCGATGCGGTCGGCGCCCTCGGGGAAGCGGGCGGCGAGGGTCTTGATGTCGACGCGGGCGCCGACGGGGAGCGACTGGATGTGCACCGCCAGCCCGATGGCGAGCAGAGAGAGCTCGGGGTGCTGGGCGAGGTGGTTGCCGATCACCGTGAAGCGGGTCGTGTGACGGGTGTTGTCGTGGACGACACCGCCGGGCCTGGAGTGCCTGGACGGGTGGTTTTTGCCCGCTCCACGGGTCTGGGCGTGCGGGTGCACGCTAGGGTTCTGCGTATCCATCGGGAAGAGTTCCGTTCTTCCTGGGTGGTCAGGCCCTCGCACTGGGATGCCAGTCCCGGCGAGGGCCGTCGCATGTCTGCGGTTGTGTTGCGCTGAGCGTAGGGCAGGTAACGGTGCCCGAATCCAGCCGAGTTGGCGATGTTCACCCGCGCGGGTGAGTTTGCGCGGGTGGGCGGGAGGGGTGGGGCTTGGTCGGGTTCTTTCTCCCTCACGTTTCTTGGGAAAGACCGCCCGTGGCACCGGAACACGGGCCGCCGGGTTCCGGTGGGAGGTCGAGCTCGGCCCAGATGGTCTTGCGCGGAGGCAGTCCTTCTGCCACGCCCCAGCGGTCGGCGAGCGCGTCGACGAGGACGAGCCCTCGGCCAGACTCGGCGTCGGGTGCGGGGCGTTGGACATGCGGTAGACGGTCACCGCGCGTGTCGGTGACCTCGATGCGGAGAGTCGCGCCGACCACGTAGAGCGTGAGCTGGAAATCGCGGCCCGGAACGCGGCCGTGAGTGGCCGCGTTGGACGCGAACTCGGCCACGATGTGCCCGGCCGGTTCCAACGGGAGCCCCCAGATGCGTAGTTGCTCGGTGGCGAGGAGGCGCGCGAGGCGGGCGCCGAGTCGTGTGGAGGACAGCCGCACAGTGAAGTTGCGGATGGGGTTGTCGAGTTCGGCCTCTGGGGCGACGGTTTCCTGATTCACGTCACTCAGCGTGGCGGTGCGTGCCTACTGTGAACAGTGACTGCTCCGATGCGTACGGTGACTGTCCGGTTGTTGTCCGGTGGTGTCGGGGCTGTCCAGAAGGGCTTACCAGCACAGTCGTCCTACGCGCCCCAGGCATTTCCGAGCGGACTGGCTGTCACACCCCCGGCATCGCCGGACGACGTCAGGGCCCGGCGGTGGCGGCGGAGTACGGCGGATTCGCCCAGCAGAAGCGCCTGCGGCCGGTAGGCCGGGCCGCACAGGGACCGCTCCAGCGCGGGCAGGTAGTTCCAGCGCACGGCAGGGTGCGCGGAGTGCGCGAAGGGTACAGGTCCCCGTACGGCAGCCAGGTACCGCGGGCCAGCAGGGCGAGCAGTACGTTGCGCGGGTACAGCCGCAGGCACCGACCGGCCTCCACGGCGACCGGAGGCCCGGTGACCGGCTCCGGATCGAACCAGCGGTGCTCCACGAGCAGCGACATCCAGGCAAGCTGCGGATACAGCAGGAGCCGGGGCACCAGGAAGACGAACACCGCCGCCTCCCAGCCGAAGACCAGAGCCACGGCCACCGCCACGGCCACCGGCCCGAGCACCCGCAGACGCCCGGCGCCCGGCTCCCGGAGAGGAGCGACCAGACTCCGCACCGTGTCCGACACACCGGTCGGCGTGAGGGGGTGAAGCATGCCCCGCACACAACGCACGGTGCTGGCTCCCGTCCGCAGCCCCGCCCGGTGCAACTCGGCGAGGTTGGGATCGGCCCCGGCGACCGTCGCGTTCGGATGATGCTCCCGCACATGCCGACGGCGCCGCACGGGCACCGGGACGAAGCCGAGCGGGACGTGGACGGCGACTTCGGCGAGAAGCGTGTTCAACCGACTGCCGCGCGCCAGCACGCCGTGCACCGCGAAGTGACTGATCTCTTGCAGACGGCGGAACGTGACCGCCCCCGCGAGCGCTGCGACCACGCGCCCAGTGGGTCCGCCGTGCACGGCCACCAGACACCACCCGGCG
This sequence comes from Streptomyces sp. NPDC002845, assembly GCF_053591955.1. Taxonomy (NCBI): domain Bacteria; kingdom Bacillati; phylum Actinomycetota; class Actinomycetes; order Kitasatosporales; family Streptomycetaceae; genus Streptomyces; species Streptomyces sp. NPDC002845. The sequence goes on from NZ_JBSFUU010000014.1 coordinate 56,770, forward strand.
AACTCCAGCCACTGCCCGAGGAGCAGGAGCACGGGCGTGACGTCATTCAGCCGCTCACGCTGGAGCGACATCACGGTTCGGAGTGAGCCCGGCGTGTGGCGACCGAGCGGGCCCCCACGGGCGGGACTGAACCACCACCGGTCCGCCTGCCGCACCGTGATCCCCGCCGCGATGACCGTCATGCCTGCCGCAAGCGCTGCCAAGCCGCGTCCCCCTCCCCGTCCGCCCGAGCCGGACCAGGACCGCCGGAGGAGGCGGTGTCACGGCTCCCGGGCGCACGGGCGCGCTCGGGAGGCAGAGTGGTGGTCAGACCTCGGTCGGCTTGATTCCTGCCTCGTGCAACACCTTCATGTTTTCCCGGCTGAGCTCCGCGAACGCGCCGATTTCCGCCATGTGGGCCTCACCGGAGAACTCCACCGGACCGTCACCGAGCAGTACGGCGGGGTCGAGTTCGGCCTGGTACACGAGGGTGGCGTTGCCCTCCAGCAGGGGCTGCCATACGTCACCGACGGGCTGAAGCCGACTCCTTGCGACGCCGCCGGGGTTGCGCACGGTCACCGGTCGTTCCGGCTCGACGAGCCCGAGGCGCGACAGGACCGCGCGGGAGGCCGCGATGCCCGAACCGCACGACGGCGTCAGTCCCGCTCCCCGTTCGTAGGTGTGGACGAACACCTCGTCGTCCGAGAGCGGGAGCACGAAGGAGAGATTGGCGCCGATCGGGAAGACGTCCGGTGATCCGGCGACGCGCCGACCGGTCTCGATCAGTTCCGCCTCGTCGTAGGAGTCGATCACCGTGATCAGATGCGAGTTCGGCACCGCGACCGCCGTCACGTGGCGCGACGGGTGGAAGGCGGGCAGCAACTGGTCCACGTACTCCCCGTGCGCACCCGCCTCGGCCACGATGGGCTCGGCCGGCGCGAAGTCGACCGCGGGCAGCTCCACGGAGACCTGCCGCACGCCGTGGGGCGTGCGGCCCCGGTCGCGAACGGTGAAGGAGTACGGCCCCTGGTGCACGACGACCGACTCGGCCTGGTGGCGGTCCAGCAGCAGGCGACCGGCGCACCGCATACCGTTCCCGCACAGCAGCGCCTCGGACCCGTCCGGGTTGTGGAACCAGGCCCGCGCGGTGCCGTCGCTGTTGTCGGCCACGAAGTACACCCCGTCGCCTCCCAGCCCGCGCTTGCGGTCGCACAGCAGGCCGACGGCCCGGGTGAGCTCGTCCGCCGTGGCGAAGTGATCATGGGGTGTGCCGTCGACCACGAAGATGTCGTTCCGGGACCCGTGGGCCTTGGTGAGCGAGAGAGCAGGCATCACGTACTTTCCGTCGCGCGGTCCCGCTGCGTCCGGACCGGCTGTCGTTCCATGCTAACGAAGCCCGTTCGATCAAGGTGGAGTCGTATGCGGCGAGGTCTCACAGCCGGGCCGCTGTGCCGTGGACGGCGGATTCGTCCCACGTACCGGCATCGAGCATGGGCCGAACAGCCGCTTCGTACGACTGCAGAGTGAACGGCGCCGAATCCGAGCCGTGTCCCCAGACCGACTCGAAGCGCCCCGCCCAGCGCTCGACCTGCTTGAAGTACACGGAACTGCGGCCCCGGCGGTAGTCGGCGTCTCCCTGTTCCTCTTCCAGCAGTACCGCTGCCTTCGATATCACGACGAAGTCCACGGCCTGGTCGGCGCGCAGCCGGTCCCGCACGGCGAGGGCGCACTGCACACCCAGGGACCGGTGGTGATCGACGAGGGCGAGCAGCGCCCGTGCGAAGTCCTGCCTGACGAGATCGTTCTGCCAGCAGATGAACAGCCGCTGCACCGTACCGCCGACCTCGATCAGGCGGCGGTTGACGGCTAGGTACTCCCGCCTCTGGGTCAGCAGGTCCGGATTGGTGGTGAGGTCGGCCGCGAGCACACGCTTGGGCTCGGTACCGGCGTCGATGAGTGCCTGGTAGAGCAGCACCGACAGACGGGGCACCTCGGACGCGTACACCTGGAGGTGCCCGTCGGCGATCTCGCCGAAGCCCGCCATGAGCTCGCGCTCCAACTGCTCACGGACCAGCGCGAAGTACCGGGCGTCCGACATGTGCCGGTCGTTCGCCCGGCGCAGCTGGATGTAGATGCGCCGTAACCACATGTGGTTCGCCACCATGAGGAGCAGCAGAACGGTCTCCGCACCCAGGAGGATGTCCTTCAGCAGACTCCGCTCTGCGACCCACGCGACGACGGGAATGACCACACCGACTATGCCCACCAGCGCGTTCAACGCCTGCGAGGACAAGGTGTCGGCCACACGAGCACCGAGGTCCCGACTCGGCGGTGCCGTCATGCGCTTCCCCCCTCGCAGCGGATCGAGTCACGCACCATGTTCGTGGCTGTCGCGCGGGCGGACAAGTACACGCTGGTACTGAACGATTCCTTTCCGTCATGCCGGTGGCGGGAGTTGGCAACGGCGTGCCAGCGGACGGGCGAGGCAGGCGCCGAGTGGCGTGAGGGACAGAAGCGCGCCGAAGCGGTGGGTGTGGTGGGTGAAGGCTCGGAGTTGGGCGGATTGTTCGTTCACGTCACTTGGTCTGGCCGCTCGTGCTTACCGTAAACAGTGACGACGTCGATGCGTACGGTGACTGTCCGGTCGTTGTCCGGTCGTGTCTGGCCTGTCCGGAACGGTCGTACGGGTAGGGGTCGTTGGGCCATAGCGGTACGACGGAGGGGCGCAGGATGACGGCCGATGCGGACACGGGACGGCTCAGGACCGAGGCGGACGAGCCGGGTTGGGAGGTCGACCCGGACGACGAGTGGGGGCTTGCGGTCATCGCCACCGCAGGGCGGCAGTTGAAGCTGCGGCGGGAAGCGGTGGGGATGAAGGCCGGCGAGTTCGGCAAGGCGGTCGGGTACGGCGAGGACATGGTCTACAAGATCGAGGGCGGGAAGCGGATTCCGCAGCCCGAGTATCTGGACATGGCGGACGAGGTGTTGAGGGCCGGTGGGCTGCTCTCGGCGATGAAGGAGGACGTGGCGAAGGTCCGCTATCCGAAGAAGGTTCGGGAGATCGCGAAGCTGGAGGCCAAGGCAGTTGAGATTGGGCTGTACAGCAACCACAACATCCATGGCCTGTTGCAGACCGCGGAGCACATGCGAGCGCTCTTCGGCGCGTGGCTTCCTGCTTACTCGGATGAAGAGACGGAGCGCTTGGCGGCCGCACGGATGGCCCGCCGGTCGGTTTTCGAGAGGTCGCCCGCACCGACTCTCAGCTTCGTTCAGGAAGAGGTGACGCTCCGCCGTCCGGTTGGGGGCAGAATGGTCTGGCGTCGGCAGCTCGAACGTCTGCTGGAGCTGGGGCAGTTGCGGAACGTAACAATCCAGGTGATGCCGACGGACTGTGAGGAACACGTCGGCACAGGTGGGCTGATCGAGGTGCTGAAATTCCCGGATGGTACTGCGGTCGGGCGCTCCGAGGGGGCGTTCAACGGCCGACCCGTGTCCGATCCGAAGCAGCTCAGAATCCTTGACCTGCGCTATAGCATGATCCGGGCCCAGGCACTCACGCCCCGAGAGTCACGGGCCTTCATCGAGCAGATGCTTGGAGAAACATGAGCGGCACCCCTACCACCCAGGACACCTCCGCGCTCGCGTGGTTCAGAAGTAGCTACAGCAGCAGCGGTGACGGCAACGACTGCATCGAGATCGCCACGGCCCCTGGTCTGGTGCACGTCCGCGACTCCAAGAACATAGGAGGGCCGCGGCTCGCGCTCGCGCCAGAAGCGTGGGCGGACTTCGTGACGTACGCGTCCAAGGGCTGACCTCGGTACTCGGTCCGTCTGCTACTCCAGCAGCAGGCGGACCAACTCGTCCAGTTCCTCGGCGTCCGGGGAGTCCACGATGACGGAGCGGACGACCTGGCGCAGCTTGACGAAGTTCTTGGACTCGTCCAGCACCAGGGCCGCGATGCGCTGAGCTTCTGCTGTTCCGATCTCGGCGAGCCGCTGATGCGTGGAGTTCGTGGAGTCGAACTAGGGGGATCGGCAGTTGCCATACGGCCTTGTCGATGTCCCGCTCGTCCTTGCCGTACGACATGAGGGGGCGCACCACCTCGGTCAGGGCCGGGGCGTTGAGGATGGCGCACAGGTACATGCCCTCTTCGCGGGTCGTCACCGTGCCCCAGTACAGCTTGTGGTCGATGGCAGCGTTCGGATCGTCCACGAGCGCTGCCGAGACGTGCATACCGGCCTTGCCGTACACCACGCGCAGGGGCGTGCCCGGTAGCTGTGTGGACATCCCGCGATGGAACTCAAGGCGCTCAAGGAGCGTCAACCGCTCACTGCTCCGATGACCACACCCGCCCTGCACGCTCGGTACCGTCTGGAATGGCGGTTTCGGGCATTGACCGAACGCGACACAGATCAAGGGGAGTTCAGGTGATTGACGTGCGGCCCAGCCAGCGCATGCGAGACCTCGGCGTCGTCCAGCACGGCGCCGGCATACTCACCGAACCGGCCCGCGCCTTCGGTCTGCCCACCGAGCGTGACGAGGCCGAGCGCATCACGGACGAGCTGTTCGTCGCCATGGAACGGATCGGACAGGTCCACCCCTTCGCCAAGGGCATGGGCATCGCGGCGCCGCAGATCGGCATCGCACGAGCCGCCGCTGTCGTCCAGCCGCCCGGCGACGCCCCCGCTGTCATCCTGCTCAACCCGCGAATTACCACTCGCTCCGACGAGGCGGACGAGCAATACGAGGGCTGCCTGAGCTTCTTCGACGTCCGCGGCCTCGTACCTCGCCCACTGAAGATCACGGTGGAGACCACGGCCCTGACCGGCGAGAGGATGACCACCGTGTACGAACGCGGCCTCGCCCGCCTCATCCACCACGAGATCGACCACCTCGACGGCCTGCTGTACACCGCCCGCATGCGGACCGGCGTCGGCCCGATCCCCGTGGAGGAGTACAGGCAGACGGGCCGAGCCTGGGCATTTGAGTGAAGCTTGGCCTGGGCTACTGCTCGCCTGTCACCCAGGCCGACGAAGGGACGCACACACAGTGGCTCAGCCGAAGACGACCGACAACCAGCCCAAAGCCCTACCGCCCGCCCTCGCGTCCATGACCCTGCTGGTCGCCGCCGTCATCGTCCACGACCAGGCCACCAACCGCGTCGTCCTCCTCCAGCGCAGCCAGACCGCCAAGTTCGCCCAGGGCATGTGGGACCTCCCGGTCGGCAAGAGCGAACCCGGCGAGCCCATCACCGAAACCGCCGTACGCGAGCTGTACGAGGAGACCGGCCTGACCGTGAAACCGGAGGCCCTGAAGGTCGCCCACATCATCCACGGTGCCTGGGGCGTCGAAGCGCCCAACGGCTTCCTCACCGTCGTCTTCGCCGCCCACGAGTGGTCCGGTGAACCGGAGAACCGGGAGCCACGCAAGCACGCCCAGATCCGCTGGGTCGATGCCGATGCCATCCCCGAGGAATTCGTGGACACGACCGCCAGCGCCCTCCACCGTTACCTCGCCGACGGGCCCCAGGTGTCGTTGGACGGCTGGCGGACATGACCCGCAACCAGCAGCCATGGGAACAGTGCTTTTGACCGTCTCCAGCAGGCGCGGCTGAGCGGTTCGGCGGGCGATTTCCTGTGGGGCATCGGTCGTGTCCCCGACGCCGGTGCAGAGGATCAAGCGCTGCGCGTTCCCTGCGACGCCCGTGACGATCTCTGACGATCTCTGTGGAGACGGCAGTCCTCGAAGCGTCCCGCTGAGGCGGGGCCACCGGCCGGGGCGGAAGCCCTCACCCTCGACGCACGGTACCTTCATGCCCTCAGGCGACAGGAAAGGTGAACCGTGAGCAAGTTCGTGCGGCCGGCGGCCGAGGGTGCGGACCCGTTCGGGACGGCGCGGTTGCGGCGCGGGGTGCTGGACGCGTGGGCGACGAGCCCGGCGCGGTTCCGCGAGGATGCCAACGCCGAGGAGGAACTCGTACTCGGCGGGTACCGGGACCGGCTGGTCGTGGAGCTTGCCCAGAACGCCGCCGACGCCGCAGGCAGGGGCAAGGTGCCGGGGCGGCTTCGGCTCACCCTGCGCGACGGGGTGCTCGCCGCGGCCAACACCGGCGCCCACCTCGACGCGGCCGGTGTGGAGTCCCTGTCCACCCTCCGGGCGTCCGCCAAGCGGGAGGACGGGCAGCAGGGGCAGGCCGTCGGGCGGTTCGGGGTCGGGTTCGCCGCCGTGCTCGCCGTGACCGATGAGCCCGCCGTCGTCGGGCGGCACGGTGGGGTGCGGTGGTCGCTCGCCGAGGCCCGTGAGCTGGCCGCGGACACCGCCCGGCACAGTCCGGGGCTGGGGGACGAGATCCGGCGGCGGGACGGGCATGTGCCGTTGCTGCGGCTGCCGTTCGCCGCCGAGGGGAGCGCTCCGGAGTCGTACGACACCGTCGTCATCCTTCCGCTGCGTGACGCCGCCGCCGAGGATCTCGCCGAGCGGCTCCTCAACGGGGTCGATGACGCCCTGCTGCTTGCCCTGCCCGGCCTGGAAGAAGTCGTCGTCGAGGTGGGGGACGCGGCCCGTACGCTGCGCCGCCGCGCCCGCGAGCACGGTGTCACCGTCGAGGACTCGCGGGACGGCACCACCCACTGGCGTACCGTCTCCCAGCACGGGCCCCTGACCCCCGACCTCCTCGCCGACCGGCCCGTCGAGGAGCGGCTGCGGCCCCACTGGTCCGTCACCTGGGCCGTGCCGGTCGGCGCCGACGGTATCCCCGCTCACCCCCGCACCGCGCCCGTCGTCCACGCCCCCACCCCCAGCGACGAACCCCTCGGTGTCCCGGCCCTCCTCATCGCCTCCCTCCCGCTGGACAGCACCCGGCGCCACGCCGCCCCCGGGCCGCTGACCGACTTCCTCGTCCAGCGCGCGGCGGACGCGTACGCCGAGCTCCTCGCCGCCTGGCGCCCGGTGAACCCCGAGCTCATCGGCCTGGTCCCGGGCCCTCTGGGCAAGGGAGAGCTCGACGGCGCCCTGCGGCAGGCGATCGTCGACCGTCTCCCGCGCACCGCCTTCCTGCCGCCCGCGGCCGAGCCCCGTGAGGACACGCCCGAAGCCTTGCGGCCGCGGGACGCCGAAGTCGTCGAGGGCGCCGGTGGCGAGACCGTCCGGGTTCTCGCCGAGGTGCTGCCCAGCCTGCTGCCCGCCGGGCTCGAACGCCGTATCGAGCTGCGGACGCTGGGTGTCGCGCGCGTGCCGCTGACCGAGGCGATCGACCGCCTTGCCGGGCTGGAGAAGGAGCCGGGCTGGTGGCGGCGGCTCTACGACAGCCTTGTCGGGGTCGACCCCGACCGGCTGTCCGGGCTGCCCGTGCCGCTCGCCGACGGGCGGACCACCATCGGGCCCCGGCAGATCCTCCTGCCCACCCCCGACGGAGCCCAGGCCGCCCCCGAGGCCCTCGCCCGGCTCGGGCTCAAGGTCGCCCACCCGGACGCCGCCCACCCCCTCCTGGAGAAGCTCGGCGCCCTCCCGGCCACGCCCCGCGCGGTCCTCACCACGCCCCAGGTGCGCGCGGCCGTCGCCGCCTCCCTGGAGGACGACGCAGGCGGCGCGTGGGACCAGGAGGACGGTGCGCCGGACGCCGAGGAGCTGGCCGACACCGTCCTCGCGCTCGTCCGGGACGCCCGGCTCGAACCCGGAGACGAACCCTGGCTCGGCGCCCTCGCCCTCCCCGACGAGGAGGGCGAGCTCGCGCCCGCCGGAGAGCTCGTCCTTCCCGGCAGCCCCTTCGCCCAGGTCATGCGCGAGGACGAACTGGCCGCCGTCGACAGCGAGTTGGCCGAGCGCTGGGGCGAACAGCCCCTGGCCGCCTGCGGCGTGCTCGCGAACTTCGCCCTCGTACGCGCCACCGACGTCGTTCTCGACCCCGACGAACTGGAGCCGCGCGAAGGGGACTTCGCCGAGCCCGACGACGCCGGGCTGCTCGACGCGGTGGACGTGTGGTGCGAGGACATCCTCGACCGGTTCCCGGACACACCCGTACCGCCGGTCGCGACCGAGATCATCGCCGTACGGGATCTGGATCTGGTCGACGACGACCGCTGGCCGCAGGCCCTCGCGCTGCTCGCCCGGCCGCCGCTGCGCGACGCGCTCACACAGCCGGTGCGGATGCTGCTGCCGGACGGGACGCACGAGGTCGTACGGCCGTACACGGCCTGGTGGCTGCGCGGTCACCCCGTCCTCGACGGGCGGCGGCCGGCGGGGCTGCGGGCCGCCGGTGGCGATCCGCTGCTGCGCGGGCTGTACGACGAGGCCGACGCCACCGGGTTCGACGACGAGCAGGTGCTGCGGGCGCTGGGCGTACGGACGTCCGTGGCCGCCCTCCTCGACGAGCCCGGCGGCGCCGCCGAACTGCTCGACCGGCTCGCCGACCCGGACCGTGAGGTCACCTCCGCCCAACTGCACGCCCTCTACGGCGCGTTGGCGGACCTCGACCCGGAGCAGGTGACCCTGCCGGACGAGCTGCGGGCCGTGCTCGACGGCGAGGTCGTCGTCGTGGACGCGGCCGATGCCATGGTCGTCGACTCGCCCGACCTGCTGCCGTTCACCGAGGGCGTCCCGCTGCTGCCCGTACGGCCGTCGAGCGCCGCCGAACTGGCCGAACTGTTCCAGGTGCGGCGGCTGAGCGAGTCGGTGACCGGGGAAGTGACCAGCGAGGGCACCGAGCACGACGTACCGGAGTCCGTGCACGTCCTGCTCGGGCCACGGACCCCGGCCACGTACGTCGAGCACGAGGAACTCGTCGTCGACGGCGTGGAGCTGGACTGGCGCCGGACGCGTGACGGCGTGCTGCACGCCTCCACCCTGGAGGGCGTGGCCGCCGGCCTCGCCTGGGCCGCCGGCCAGTGGCCCCGCCGATTCGAGGTCGCCGCCCTGCTCGAAGACCCGTCACGGACGGAGGAGCTGGCGCGGGACCGCTGGTTCGACTAGGGCCTGTCCGGCGGATCACGCCGACCTCAACCTGCGGTGCCCCTGAAAGCGCCGGTGAGCGGGGTCATGGGGGTGCCCCCGCGCGAGCCGAGCGAAGCCGGTTCGAGCGTGGGGGAGCGTGCAGCCGCAAGGCGGAGGAGGCTGTGACATCAGCCGCTGCCGCGGCGGGCGACGCGGAGCGTCTGCGACCGACGACAACGCGGCTGGGGGTTCTCCACGCCCTTAAGGCAGTGGGGGGAGTGCGTGCCAGGCCCCGCGGCCCAGGCGTGATCCGCCGGACAGGCCCTAGGGCCGCCATCGAGCTGGAGCGTCCTGCAACCTTGGCGGTTGCGGGGCGCCAGGTGTGATCTTCGCAACATCCGCGAAGCTTTCTTACAACTCGTACAACCATCCGCACCCCTCATGAATCTGACCACCCGAGCCAACAGGCTCCTTGCGACACTTCTGGAACCCGCGCCACGGCCGTGACAGCACATGGCCTGCGGGCTCCCTTTCCATGTGGGGAACACATGCGCATTCGTGCCACTGTGGCCGCCGTCTCCGGCGCCCTGGCCCTCTCCGCCCTCGCCGTCCCGGCCGCACAGGCCGACGAGAACCCCGGCGCCGCCGCCCGGAGCGCGCTCGGCGCGCCGGTGGCGATGAACGAGCAGATCGGCGACACCAAGATCACCAAGGTGGTCGTCAACAACAACAAGAACCTCGTGCTGGGCACCCACACGAAGAAGACGTTCACGATCGCGGTGACCGCGACCGACCCGTCGGGTATCGACGACGCCTTCGCCTTCCTCTGGCACGGCACCGGCACCGACATCGAGACCGCCAACATCGACGGCGCGATCATCCCGGACGGCGAGGCCACCTGCACGAAGGTGAACGCGACCACGTCGACCTGCAAGATCACGCTCGTCGCCGACGCCCGGACCGACCTGTACAAGAACGGCCTGGCCGGCAACTGGAAGGTGTACGCGGCGGCCGTGGGCAACGACGGCGACCTCCAGGAGAAGGACGCCTACAAGACCCACCGCGTCCAGCGCCTCTCCAGGCTGAGCGCCAACGCCTCCCCGGAGCCGGTCAAGAAGGGCAAGACCATCACGGTCAAGGGCCGGCTGACCCGCGCCAACTGGGCCACCGACACGTTCGTCGGCTTCGGCGGCCAGAAGGTGAAGCTCCAGTTCAAGAAGAAGGGCGCGACCTCCTTCACCACCCTCAAGACGATCACCGGCGCCACCGGGGGCTACCTGAAGACCACGGTCACGGCGAACGTCGACGGCTCCTACCGCTTCTACTACCCGGGCAACTACACCACGGCGCCCAAGGCGTCGGCGGCGGACTTCATCGACGTTCAGTAGTTCCAGGGACCCAGTTCTCGGTACTCAGCACTCATCACCGGCAGTTCCTGGAACTCTCCGACGACAGTTCCAGGAACTCACCACCGGCTCGGCCCCGCGGGACACATCCCCGCGGGGCCCTTTCCACCAAGGAAACGCATGCGCATTCGTGCCACTGTGGCCGCCGTCACCGGCGCCCTGGCCCTTTCCGCTCTCGCCGTGCCGGCCGCGCAGGCCGCCGACCCGGCCTCCGGTGCCGACATCGCCACGCCGTGGGGGATCACCTTCGCCGAGGGCGGCCCGTCCTCGTACGGCGCCGCCTCCGCCTCCGCCGCGGCCGCGGCCGTGGCGGACCCCGACGTCAGCTTCTCGGCCATGAAGATCAACCGGGGCAAGCCGATCGTGGTCGCCAACAAGCACAAGACCGTGTCGGTCACCTACACGCTCACGCACCCTGCCGACTTCGACATCACCGCCGAGAACTTCCTCAACGGCCCGTTCCTCTACCTCGGCACGGCCCCCGACTCGGTGACCGACGTCGACACGACCCCGGTGCTCTTCGGCGACGACCCGGCGACCTGCACCGTCAAGTCCTCGACCACGGCCAGCTGCAAGGCGGTCATCGACATCCGTCCCGGCGCGGGTGATCTGCGGAACTCCTACGCCCGCACCTGGAAGGCCGGCGGCCTGGCGCTCCTGGTCGACGAGGTCAACGGCGAACTGGGCGAGACCTGGCAGGGCAACCGCGGCAAGGTCGCGATCAAGCGCCACTCCAAGCTGACCGCCAACGCCGCCCCGGAGCCCGTGAAGAAGGGCAGGACCATCACGGTCACCGGCAAGCTGAGCCACGCCGGCTGGGGCTCGGGCAAGTACGTCGGTTACAAGAACCGGTCCGTGCAGCTCCAGTTCAAGAAGAAGGGCACCAGCACCTTCAAGAAGGTCAAGACCATCAAGACCCGCAAGGGCGGGGCCCTGAGGACCACGGTCAGGGCGAAGGCCGACGGCACCTACCGCTACGTCTTCGCGGGCAACTCCGCCACGGCGGCGGTCAAGTCCAAGGGCGACTTCATCGACGTGAAGTAAGCCCCCGGTAGGCCCTTGTAGCCCTCCGCAGGACTCACGCCGGGAAGCGGCGGTCGACCCACCTCCACAGGAACTCCAGGGCGACCGCCGCCACCGCCGCGATGCCGACCGCGGCCCACGGCATGGTCGTACCGACCAGCCTGAGCGCGAAGAAGTCCTGCAGCCAGGGCACGACGAGGACCAGCAGGAAACCCAGGCCCATCGAGGCCACCAGAAGCAGCCGCCACCAGGTGTACGGCCGGGCGATGATGGACAGCACCCACAGGGAGATCAGGAACAGCGTGAGGGTCGCCGCGCTGGTCTCCGCGTCCAACGCGCCCTCGCCCGCGTAATAGTGACGGGCGATCAGATAGGTCGAGAAGGTGGCCAGGGCGGCCACGACCCCGCCCGGGATCGCGTACCGCATCACACGACGTACGAAATGGGGTTGCGCGCGTTCCTTGTTGGGCGCGAGGGCGAGGAAGAAGGCCGGGACGCCGATCGTGAGGGTGGAGAGCAGCGTCAAGTGGCGGGGCAGGAAGGGGTATTCGACCTGCCAGCACACCACCAGGATCGCCAGCAGCACCGAGTAGACCGTCTTGACCAGGAAGAGCGTGGCGACGCGGGTGATGTTCCCGATGACCCGCCGGCCCTCCGCGACCACCGAAGGCAGCGTCGCGAAACTGTTGTTGAGCAGGACGATCTGGGCGACGGCCCGGGTCGCCTCCGAGCCCGAGCCCATGGACACGCCGATGTCGGCGTCCTTCAGGGCGAGTACGTCGTTCACGCCGTCGCCGGTCATCGCGACCGTGTGCCCGTGGGACTGCAACGCGCCCACCATGTCCCGCTTCTGCCGCGGGGTGACCCGCCCGAACACCGTGCCCGCGTCCAGCGCCGTCGCCATCCCGTCCCGCTCGGCGGGCAGCCGCCGGGCGTCGACGACCTCGCCGCCCAGCCCCAGCTTCCCGGCCACGGCACCCACCGAGACGGCGTTGTCGCCGGAGATGACCTTGGCCCGTACGTTCTGCTCCTCGAAGTAGCGCAGGGTGTCGGCGGCGTCCGGGCGCAGCCGCTGCTCCAGGACGACGAGCGCGGTGGGCTCGGCGCCGACGGCGACCTCGTGATCGTCGAGCTCGCGGATCGTGCGGGCCAGCAGCAGTACGCGCAGCCCCTCCTCGTTGAGCCGCTCGGTCTCGGCGAGGGCCGGGTCGTCGGCGCCGAGCAGTACGTCGGGGGCGCCCAGGAGCCACGTACTCGACTCGCCGTTGCCCTCGCTGAAGGACGCGCCGCTGTACTTGCGGGCCGAGGAGAAGGGCAGGGACTCGGTGCAGCGCCAGGTCTCGCTGTCGGGGTAGGCGTCGATGATCGCCTGGAGGGAGGCGTTCGGGCGCGGGTCGGACTCGCCGAGCGCGCCGAGGGCGGTGCGTACGTACGACTCGTCGCTGCCGCCCAGCGGCCGCAGCTCGGTGACGTCCATGCCGCCCTCGGTGAGGGTGCCCGTCTTGTCCAGGCAGACGGTGTCGACGCGGGCGAGCCCCTCGATGGCGGGCAGCTCCTGGACCAGGCACTGCTGGCGGCCGAGCCGGATCACGCCGATCGCGAAGGCGACGGAGGTGAGCAGGACGAGGCCCTCGGGGACCATGGGCACGATCCCGCCGGCCGTGCGCGCGATGGAGTCCTTGAGGTCGTGGTCCTTGACCACCAGCTGGCTGATGATCAGGCCGATCGCGGTCGGAACCATCATCCACGTGACGTACTTGAGGATCGTCGAGATACCCGTCCGCAGCTCGGAGTGGACGAGGGTGAACCGGCTCGCCTCCTCGGCGAGCTGCGCCGCGTACGCCTCACGGCCGACCTTCGTCGCCGTGAACGAGCCGCCGCCCGCGACGACGAAGCTGCCCGACATGACCGGGTCGCCGGGCTGTTTGACCACGGGGTCGGCCTCACCCGTCAGCAGCGACTCGTCGACCTCCAGACTGTCGGTCTCGACGCACTCGCCATCGACGACGATCTTGTCCCCGGGGCCGATCTCGATGAGATCCCCCAGCACCAGTTCCGACGTACTCACCTCGGAGGCCACCCCGTCCCGCCGTACCGTCGGCCGGACCTCCCCGATCAGCGCGAGCGAGTCCAGGGTTTTCTTGGCCCGCCACTCCTGGAGGATGCCGATCCCGGTGTTCGCCAGGATCACGAACCCGAACAGGCTGTCCTGGATCGGCGCGACGAACAGCATGATCAGCCAGAGCACGCCGATGATCGCGTTGAACCGGGTGAAGACGTTCGCGCGGACGATGTCCGCCATGGAGCGGCTGCTCCGCACGGGGACGTCGTTCACCTCGCCGCGCGCCACACGCTCGGCCACCTCGGTGGCCGACAGTCCGCGTGACCGCGCCGGGGGCGGGGCGGTGCCCGATATGGGTATGGGATGCACAGGATCGAGTTCGGCGGCGCTCGCGTCGATGTGCGTCATGCATCAGACGGTACGTGCGGAGTGGGGGCTTCACCCGCCGAGTGAGCCAAAGATCCGACCAGGGTAGGACGGGGGACGGGGACAGTTGGTGCCGTGGTTGTACACGGCTGGCCCGTCCGGGGGTTGGGGAGAGACGGAGACGGTGCCTAAGCGCTCCGCTGGCTGTGTCGATATGCGGCTCCGCCGCGGGGCCGCGATGTGCCGTCGTTCGTCTGCGGCGCCGTCGTGGCTGGTGGCGCCCCGCGGCGGAGCCGCATCTGTACACAGCCCCGCGCCCCTTTGGGGCGCGGCCCAACCGCAGCGGACTTCGCCCGACCTGCTCAGTCGGCCGACGCCGACTTCATCGTGGCCTCTGTCTCACCGGCATCCCCTGCCTTCTCCGCCTCTTCCGCCTCCGCGGCAGCGGCTCGTTTGAGTGCCGCGTCCCGCTTCCGTACGTACCAGAGACCGATCAGACCCAGCCCCGCCCCCGCCAGACACGTCCACACCCACCACGCACGGTCTCGGTCGTCGAACCAGCCGTAGAAGGGCAGCTGTGCGAGGAAGAGGACGAACCAGAGGATCGTGCCGCCGGTGACGGTGGCGACCACGGGGCCCTCCAGGGGCTCCGGTGCCTCGTGCTTGGGGGTCCACTTCGTCATGCGGACAGCTTACGGGCGGGTTCGCGGGTGTCGGTGTCCGCGTGGCAGCGCGAAGGACACGCGATTCTCGTCTGGATCGTCACTCACGTGACCCTCACGTGACCCCGTAGAACTTCTCCGTCTCCTCGACGGCGGCCTGGAACCGCTCGTCGAAGTCGTCCCGAATGAGCGTCCGGACCACATAGTCCTGGACGCTCATTCCCCTTTTGGCCGCATGGTTCCGGAGCCGCTCTAGCAGCTCCCCGTCTATCCGCAGGCTGAGCACGCTGGTCCCCATGAACACGAGGGTCAGGGGCGATCCGGGGTTTGTGTCACGTTCCGCTTCTTACTCACTCGTATGAGTGACTCCGGGTATACGTGGCTGGCCTCACGGGCACAATCGGAGTCGCTCCGGTGGTCTTTAGGGAGAGTAATGAGTTACCCTAAGGAACATGCCTGACCTCACCCATGGCGACGACGAGGCCGCCGTGAACGCCCTGCGCTCCGCCGTGATGCGCCTGTCCCGTCGGCTCAAGCACCAACGCGTCGACGAATCGCTGAGCCCCACCGAGATGTCGGTGCTCGGCACCCTCGCCCGCTGCGGCACCGCCACCCCCGGCGAACTCGCCCGCAAGGAGCACGTCCAGCCGCCCTCGATGACCCGCATCGTCGCGCTGCTGGAGAGCAAGGGCCTGGTGAAGCTGGAGCCGCACCCCGAGGACCGGCGCCAGAAGGTCGTCACCCAGACCGAGCGTGCCGAGGCGATGCTGGAAGAGAGCCGCCGCAAGCGGAACGCGTTCCTCGCCACCCTCGTCGAGAGCCTGGACGAGGACGAGTGGGCCAAGCTCCGCGAGGCCGCGCCCGTGCTGGAAAAGCTCGCGCATCTGTGACGCGCACCCATGACGCGCGGATGAGAGCCGTCCGCGTGACGTGTGCTCCGGCGTGCGCCCCGCCCCGGCGGACGGCGCACCCGTGAGACCCCGGGCCGCTCCTGCCGGGCAGCCGCAGGGCGGACGACGATGTCGGCGACCGGCCGGCCGAGACGTACGCCGAGGAAGCACGAGAGGGAAGCACGAGAGGGAAGTACGCGAAGAAGTGCGAGAAGAAGTACGAGAAGGAAGGCCACCAAGGAGGCGAACCCATTGAGTACGGGACCCGGAACAGATTCCGCCCCCGCACCGACCGCCCACGACTCCCAGCCCGCCCACAAGACGTCCAAGACCGTCAAGTCCTCCGAGACCGTCAAGACCTCCAAGACCTCGATGTTCCGCTCCCTCCGGAACCGGAACTACCGCCTGTTCTTCATGGGCCAGGTCGTCTCGAACATCGGTACCTGGATGCAGCGCATCGCCCAGGACTGGCTGGTGCTCAGCCTCACCGGCTCGTCCACGGCGGTCGGTGTGACGATGGCGCTGCAGTTCCTGCCGATGCTGCTGTTCGGGCTCTACGGCGGTGTGCTGGTCGACCGCTTCCCCAAGCGCCCCGCGCTGTTCATCACCCAGACGGCGATGATGGTCACGGGCCTCGCGCTCGCGGTCCTGACGCTCTCCGGCCAGGTCCAGGTCTGGCACGTGTACGTCGCCGCCTTCGCCGTAGGCCTCGCCACGGTCGTCGACAACCCGGCCCGTCAGTCCTTCGTCTCCGAGCTGGTCGATCCCGACGAGCTGCAGAACGCGGTGAGCCTGAACTCGGCGAACTTCCAGTCGGCCCGGCTGGTCGGCCCGGCCGTCGCGGGTGTGCTGATCACCACCGTGGGCACCGGGTGGGCGTTCCTCTTCAACGGCCTGTCCTTCTTCGCGCCCCTCACCGGCCTGCTCCTGATGCGGGCACGCGAACTGCACGCCAGCCGCCGGGCTCCGCGCGGCAAGGGCCAGCTCCGCGAGGGCCTGCGTTACGTCGCGACCCGCCCCGAGCTGCTCTGGCCGATCGTCCTCGTCGGCTTCATCGGCACGTTCGGCTTCAACTTCCCCGTCTGGCTCTCGGCGTACGCGGACGACGTCTTCCACGCGGGCGCGGGCTCGTACAGCCTCTTCAACACGCTCATGGCGGTCGGCTCGGTGGCGGGCGCGCTGCTGGCGGCGCGCCGGGGCACGGCCCGGCTGCGCGTGCTCATCGCGGGCGCGCTGGCCTTCGGCATCCTGGAGACGGTGGCCGCGCTGGCGCCGTCGTACTGGCTCTTCGCCCTGCTCATGGCCCCGATCGGAATGTTCGGCCTGACGGTCAACGTCACCGCGAACACGTCCATCCAGATGGCCACCGAGCCGGCCATGCGCGGCCGGGTCATCTCCCTCTACATGATGGTCTTCCTCGGCGGTTCGCCGTTGGGCGCCCCGGTCGCCGGCTGGGTCACCGACACGTACGGCCCCCGAGCCGGCTTCGCCGCCGGCGGCCTCGTCGCAACCCTCGCCGCCGCCACGGTGGGCCTGGTCCTGATCCGCGTCGGCGGCCTGCGCCTGTCGGTGCGATGGGACCACGGTCACCCGAGGGTGCGGTTCGTGCCGAAGGCGGGGGAGACGGAGGAGACGGAGGAGCAGCGGGTGGCGGTGGGCAGCGCGGCGTAGGAGGGCGGTGGCGGTGTAGGAGGGCGGTGCGGGTGTCGCCGAGCGGGCGGCCGGCGGCAGCGCGGGCCGCGGGCTCTGGTCGACACGGCTCCTCGGCACGGCTACCCACGCGCGTCGCCGTACTCCTCGAAACCGGCCTGGCGCGCGTCGCCGCGCCCCTCGAAACGGTCCGGCGCTCGGGCCGCCACCACGGCGAACGCCCCCGGCGGCCGGGCCTCGCGTCAGTGGTCCTGGCCTGGCAAAGTGGGGTATATGAGACTGTTCGCGGCGGTGCTGCCGCCGGTCGAGGTGGCTGATGAACTGGGCCTGGCCGTCGATGGCTTGAGGGGTCTGCCGGGGGTGGACCGGCTGCGCTGGACCGGTCGCCCGGGGTGGCACTTCACGCTCGCGTTCTACGGCGAGGTGGACCACGAGGCCGTACCGGATCTGGTGGAGCGGCTGGCGCGGGCGGCGCGGCGGACGGAGCCGTTCGGGCTGGCCCTGCGCGGTGGCGGTCACTTCGGCGGGCGGGCGCTGTGGGCCGGGGCGGTGGGTGAGGTGCGTACGATGCGGCTGCTGGCGGACCGCGCGGAGACGGCCGGACGCAAGGCGGGCCTCGACATGGACGTCCACCGCCGCTACCACCCCCACCTCACCCTGGCCCGCAGCCGCGAGCAGGCGAACCTCAAGCCGTACGTCGCCGTCCTGGACGCCTTCGCCGGGCAGGAGTGGCGGGTGGGCGAGCTGAGCCTCGTACAGAGCCGACTGCCGAGATCGGGGGTGCCGGGGGAGCAGCCACGGTACGAGATGGTCGCCCGCTGGTCGCTCGGGGCGGCCGGTTAACCTCGGATACGTGGACCCGAAGACCCGGAACCGGATCATGGCCGGTGCGCTTGTGCTGATGTTCGCCGTCGTCGCGGTGGCGGCCGCGTTCGGCAGGTAGCGCGCGGCCCGGGCCCGTTCATGCGGTTTCAGACGGTGCTCGGTGCTTGAGGAGGACCTCTTGGGCGTGATGTCGACGTCCGCACCGGTACCGCTGATCGTGCCCGTGCCGCCGGTGACTGATGGCTGATGGCTCATGACTGAGCAGGGTGAGTCGGCTGGTGTGCAGGGTGAGCAGGGTGAGCAGGAACGAGGGATACGCGCATATCGACCCCCCTGTGAAGATCGTCCGCGACCTCGTCCCGGCCCACACCTGAACCACCGTCAAACAGGTGAGCCGGTCACCAGGCGAATGCCTCCGGAGAAGGCCCGGGACCCGGGAAGATCTCGTCGAGCGACGCCAGCAGCTCCTCGCTCAGCTCCAGCTCCACGGCGCGCAGGGCGGAGTCCAGCTGCCCGGCGGTACGGGGCCCGACGATCGGGCCGGTCACGCCCGGCCGGCCGAGCAGCCAGGCGAGGGCGACCTCGCCGGGTTCGAGGCCGTGCTTGTCGAGCAGGTCCTCGTACGCCTGGATCTGGGCGCGTGCGGCGGGGTCGTTGAGCGTGTCGGCGGCACGCCCGGAGGCGCGGCGCCCGCCCTCGACCTCCTTCTTGATCACACCGCCCAGCAGCCCGCCGTGCAGCGGCGACCAGGGGATGACCCCGAGCCCGTAGTCCCGCGCGGCCGGAATGACCTCCATCTCGGCGCGCCGCTCGGCGAGGTTGTAGAGGCACTGCTCACTGACGAGCCCGATCGTGCCGCCGCGCCGGGCGGCGGTCTCGTTGGCCTGGGCGATCTTGTACCCGGGGAAGTTGCTGGACCCGGCGTACAGCACCTTGCCCTGCTGCACCAGCACATCGATCGCCTGCCAGATCTCCTCGAAGGGAGTGGCGCGGTCGATGTGGTGGAACTGGTAGACGTCGATGTAGTCGGTCCGCAGCCGCTTGAGGCTGGCCTCGACGGCCCGCCGGATGCTGAGCGCGGACAGCTTGTCGTGGTTGGGCCACACGGTGCTGCCGTCGGGGGCCATGGGCCCGTACACCTTGGTGGCCAGAACGACCTTGTCCCGCCGTCCGTCCCCCTCGGCGAACCAGTTCCCGATGATGCTCTCGGTACGGCCCTTGTTCTCACCCCAGCCGTACACGTTCGCCGTGTCGAAGAAGTTGATCTCTGCGTCCAGCGCCGCGTCCATGATCGCGTGACTGTCCGCCTCGTCGGTCTGCGGACCGAAGTTCATCGTTCCGAGAACCAGTCGGCTGACCTTGAGTCCTGTGCGTCCGAGCTGCGTGTACTTCATGTCTGCCAAGCCAACGGCGTGGAGTGCGCTCCAGGCAAGGGAGTTCGGGACGCGGCGGGTTCGTGTTGCGCTAACCATGGGTTAGTGCTTTCCTTTGGTGAGCACTAGCTTGAAGTTTCAACGTTGCCGATTGATCGGAGAGCAGAGCCCGTGTCCCGTACCGCACCCGCCCGCCGCACCCTCGCCGCCGCGCTGGTGGCCGCCGCCCTCACCGCCACCGTCGCGGTCGTGCCCGCCGTGGCGGCGCCCTCGGCCCCCGCCGCCGCCCTCGTCACGTACGACACGGGCGCGCACCTCAACTACCAGGGCGCGCACCTCAACTACCAGAAGAAGGTTGCTGTCCGGGTCCTCAAGGGTGTGTTCGAGGAGGGGGACACGGAGGTCGTCGACCGGTACGTGCGGCCGGACTACATCCAGCACAACCCGGTCGCCCCCGACGGCGCCGAGACGCTCAAGAACCTCGGTACCGCGCTCGCTCAGCAGTTCCCCGACGCCAAGTACGACGTCAAGCGGGTCATCTCCCAGGGGAACCTCGTGCTCGTGCACTCCAACGTCGTCCTGACCCCGGGCACGCGCGGCACGGCCGTCTTCGACATCTTCCGGTTCCAGGGCGGGAAGATCGCCGAACACTGGGACGTCGGCCAGGAGGTCCCGGAGACGACGGCCAACGGCAACGACATGTTCTCCACGGAGAGCCGGCCGCGCACCGAGCGGCCGGGCCCCCGCTGGCCCACCGCGTACAACCAGAAGCTGGTCACCAAGGCCTTCGACCAGCTTCTGGTCAAAAAGGACCTGTCCGCCATCGACAAGTACTGGGGTTCGGAGTACCACCAGCACAACCCGACCATCGCCGACGGTGTGGAGGGTGTGAAGGCCGGACTGGGTGCGTACTTCGAGCAGTTCCCGCAGCTGAAGGTGGACCCGAAGCGAATCATCGCCGAGGGTGACCTCGTGGCGGTCCACAGCCACTTCGTGAACGCGCCGGGGGAGCGAGGGCAGGCGATCATCGACCTCTTCCGCGTGCGGCACGGGAAGATCGTCGAGCACTGGGACGTGATCCAGGACGTGCCGGAGACTTCGGCGAACGACAACACGATGTTCTGAGCCGGTCCGAGCCGGTCCGAGCCACTCTGATCCGGGTGCTCTGATCCGGATGGGGTTCCCTCGCGACTCAGTCGCGGGGGAACTCGTCGGTTTTGACGGTGAGGCCGAGGGGGGTCGTGGTCATGTCGACGTCCCCGCCGTAGGTGATGGAGAGGTCGCTCACGTAGTCGCCGTCCTTGGGCTGGGTGAACAGACGGCACTTGCCCACGTACGGATCGGCGATGAGGTAGACGGGGACTCCGGCGAGGGCGTAGGCGGTCTTCTTGGGGCCGTAGTCGTTCCTGGCCGTGTCCTTGGAGATGACCTCGGCGATGAATTCGACGTCCTGGTAGCGCCACCGGCCCTCGTCGTCCTTCTCGGCGCCGTCGCGCAGCTTGGCCACGTCCGGGCAGTAACCGTTCTGGCGACCAGGGAAGTCGATGCGGACGTCCGAGAACACCTTCGAGCGCCGTCCGAAGTGATCCCTGACAGCATCGGTGATCATGAGAATGGTCTCCCAGTGAATGTCCCGCTGCGGCGACATGTAGATGGTCCCCTCGACGATCTCGACCTTGTATCCCTCGGGGACGGGCATCTTTTCGAGCCGCTCGAACATCTCGTCGAGCTGGTGCGTGTCGTCGCTCTCGGCCATCGCGATCCTGTCTTCAAGGACGGTCATCGTGGCGCTCCTCCCCGGCTGCCCCACGGACGAGTGCAGCCGCGCAGTACAACGATACGCACGGCGACAAGGTCACGAAGCCCGCTTGCTCCGCCCACCCCCGGCCTCAGCGCTGCGGAGCGTACGGCTCACCCAGGTCCCACGCCTGGTGCATGGCGTCGGCGAAAGCGGCCGCGATCTTGTGTTCGCCGCTCGCGTTCGGGTGGGTGCCGTCGTAGGTGTCGAGGTTGATGTCGTACGACGGGGGCGGGGAGGTCAGGAGGAGAGGGGAGCGGGGTTCGTCGAGGTCTGCCGCCGCCTTCGCCAGGAGTTCGTTGAAGCGGGTCACCTGGGCGGCGAAGGGGGCGTCCGACTCCGCGCGGACGTTCGGGATGACGGGGAGGACGGCCATGCGGATGCGGGGGTTCGCGGTGCGGGCCTCGCGTACGAAGTGGCGTACGTTCTCCGCCGTCTGGTCGGCGCTCGTGTAGAAGCCGAGGTCGATCAGGCCGAGGGAGACCAGGAGGACGTCGGCGCGGGACGCGCGTACCGCCTCGGCGATCAGCGGGGCCATGTGGAGCCAGCCCTCGCCCCAGCCGGCCAGGTGGGCGCGGGGGAAGTCGGGGTCGGCGTACTCGTACGACGTGGGGGCGGCCAGCGCCTGGTCGTACAGCGTTTCGCGGGGGCCGACGATGCGGAACGGGGCGCCGTACGTCGTACGCAGGTGCTGCCACAGTCGGTAACGCCATGTGTGTTCGCCCGCGCTTCCGATGGTCTGGGAGTCGCCGACGGGCATGAACCTGAGCATCCGCTCATCATGGACGATCGCTACCAGCGAGTAAGAGGCGAGTCGCCGTTCCGGGCTGTGAACCTTGCCACGCGGCCGGTCCTCCAGCCGTTGTTCTCCGTGCGCTTGCCGTCTATCTGATTTCTTCTGCTCAGCCGGGAGAGGAATCAGACTCCTGCGGCGCAGGGCGGGGAGAGTCGACTCACCACCGGGCGATTCGGCGTCCGCCCATCATCCCGCCACAGGAAGTCACAAGTTGATGTGATAGTTGGTGAGCCATGGTCACTCACGTGAAGCGGGCGTTCAAATACCGCTTCTATCCGACTGATGCGCAGGCAGCTGAGCTGTCGCGCACGTTCGGGTGCGTGCGGAGGGTCTGGAACATGGCGCTCCAGGCCCGTACGGAGGCGTGGACGCTTCGGCAGGATCGGGTCAACTACAACGCGACGTCGGCGATGCTGACGGCGTGGAAGAAAACCGAGGAGCTTGCCTACCTCAACGACGTCTCGTCGGTTCCTCTCCAGCAGACGCTTCGGCACCTGCAAGGCGCGTTCGTCAACTTCTGGGAGAAGCGGGGCAGGTACCCGCGCTTCAAGTCGCGGAAGAAGTCGCGCCGCTCGGCGGAGTACACGTCCTCGGCGTTCCGGTACCGGGACGGGAAGCTGACGCTCGCGAAGATGAAGGATCCGCTCGACATCGTGTGGTCCCGCGCGCTCCCCGAGGGTGCGATGCCGTCGACCGTGACGGTCTCGCAGGACAGTGCGGGCCGCTGGTTCGTCTCGATGCTGTGCGAGGACCCGTCCGTCAGGCCGCTCCCGCCCAGGGATGCGGCGGTCGGGATCGATGCGGGCCTGGACCACTTGCTGACCCTCTCGACTGGAGAGAAGATCACCAACTTGAGGCACGAGCGCAAGGACCGTGCCCGGCTGGCGAAGGCTCAGCGGGCACTGTCCCGCAAGGCCGAGGGCGGCGGCGCCAACCGGGCCAAGGCCCGGCGCAAGGTCGCGAAGATCCACGCCCGCATTGCTGATCGCAGGCGTGACCATCTGCACAAGGTCACTACCTGTCTCGTTCGTGAGAACCAAACGATCGTGATCGAGGACCTGACCGTCCGGAACATGCTCAAGAACCACTCTCTCGCCCGAGCGATCTCGGACGCGGCGTGGACGCAGTTCCGGACGATGCTGGAGTACAAGGCCCAGTGGTACGGGCGCGAGGTGATCGCCATCGACCGGTGGTTCCCCTCGTCCAGGCTGTGCTCCTTCTGCGGCACCCTGCAAGAGAAGATGCCGCTTAACGTCCGCACCTGGACGTGCGACTGCGGCACCACGCACGACCGCGACGTGAACGCGGCACGCAACCTCAAGGCTGCCGGGCTGGCAGCTTCGGCCTGTGGAGCCGGTGTAAGACCTCAACGGAAAAATCCGGGCGGGCGGTCGGCGACGAAGCAGGAAAACCCACGGCGCGAGCCGTAGGAATCCCCCTCGTTCGCCGAGAGGGAAGAAGCCAACGGGTGTGGTGAGCGTCAGCGCCCGGTGCGGTTCCGGGGTAGCGGGGCAGTTGGGGTGATCGGGGGCGGGCATAGGGTGACCGGCCGCGAAGTCACGTCGTTTCACGGGCGGGATGGCAGGCTTGGGGGATGCGTCGTCGATCGCTCGCCCTCCTCACAGGCTTCCTCGCAGGCCTCGTCGGGGTCCTCCTCGCCGTCACCCCGGCCGCCCCCGCGGTCGCCGCCGACGACGGGTTCACCATCGAGGACCCCCGGATCACCGAGTCCAGCGGCCTCGCCGCCTCCCGCCAGCACCCGGGGATCTACTGGACGCACAACGACAGCGACGACGGGGCCTTCCTCTACGCCGTCGACAGCGAGACCGGGGAGACCGTTGCCACGGTCACCCTGACCGGCGTCGGCGAGCCGCGTGACGTCGAGGCGATCTCCATCGGACCCGGCAACCGCCTCTTCGTCGGCGACATCGGCGACAACCTCGGCGGCACCTGGGACTACGTGTGGATCTACGAACTGCCCGAGCCGAAGGAGCTGAGGGACCAGACGATCCGCGCCACGCAGTACGTCGTGAAGTACGCCGACGGGGCCCGCGACGCGGAGGCGCTGCTGGTGCATCCGAAGACCGGGCGGGTGTACATCGTGGACAAGTACGAGGACGGCGGCTCGCTGTACGAGGGCCCGGCCGAACTCTCGGCCAGCGGCACCAACACCTTCCGCCGCGTCGCCCCCATCGACCTGTGGGTCACCGACGGCGCCTTCTCGCCCGACGGCCGGCAGCTCGCCGTACGCGGGTACTTCGGCGGGATCGCGTACGACTGGAACGACGGCAATCCGAAGCGGATCGGCCGGCTGAGCGTGCCCTTGCAGCGGCAGGGGGAGTCGATGACGTACACGGCGGACGGCTCCCGGATTCTGTACGGCACTGAGGGGGAGGGGAGTTCGGTGGTCGCCAGGGAGGTGCCGGAGGGGGAGAGCAGCGGGCCCGCGCCCTCCGGGGAGGGGGACTCCGGGGCGTCCGGGAGCGACGGTGACGGGGCTGGTTCCGGGTTCCAGGTCGGTGCGCTGGCCGTCGCCGGGGGCGTCGTCGTGCTGTGGGGGCTGAGGCGGTTGACGCGGAGGTCTTGAGGAGTGCCCCTCCGGGGTCCCTGGGCTCTGCGGGGGACGCCTCGCGCTGCTCGGGCGCTGCCTCGGGCGTTACTGCTCGGGCGACGCTACTCGGCCTCTTCCTCCACCCGTACCTCGTAGTGCAGGGTCGGCGTCCTCATCACCTTGTGGGCGAGCGGGACGAAGACGCCGTGGGTGAGCGGGTACTTGCGGCGCAGCATCTTCGCCGCGTGCTTGTCCTCGGGGCTGTCGTGATCCAGGAGCCGGGCGCGGGCGTGGATCTCGGGGCCGGTCGGGGCGCCGCGTGCGGTGGAGGGGGCGATCTCCACGCCGGGGTTGTTGCGGATGCGCTTGGTCTTCCAGGCGCTGCCCGGGGTGCGGAAGTAGGCGTGGTCACCCTCGACCACGAGGTTCACGGGGGTGCCGACGCCGGTGCCGTCCTTCTTGTGGCTGGTGAGCAGGACGGCCCACTGCTTGACGAAGGGGGTGAGCTCGGGGCTCGGAGTCGGAGTACTCATGCCTCCATACAGGCATGGGCCGGCGGTTTTGTCACGCTGTGCTGCGCCGGGCAACCAGCACCTCCAGCCCGTCCAGCATCCGCTGCAACCCGAACTCGAAGTGGTCGAAGTCGGGGCCGAACGTGTCCTCGGAGAGTGAGGCGAGGACCGGGTACCGCCCGCCGGCCATGACCTTCTCCAGCACCGGGCCGTGCGCCTCCCAGAACTCCTTGTCCGTCAGCCCTGTCCGCCGCTCCGCCTCCTGCGCGTACAACTGCGTACGGGCCGCCCCGACGACGTACCCGTCGACCATGATGATCGCCGAGATCAGCTCGGGGTCGGTCAGTCCCATCGGCCTGATGAGTGACAGCACCTTCTCCAGGCCGTCGAGCGCGCTCGGGCCGAGGATCGGGCGGGACTGGTTGACCTGGAGCAGCCAGGGGTGGCGGCGGTAGACGCCGAGGGTCGCGCGGCCCAGGGCCTCCAGGGCGGAGCGCCAGCTGCCGTCGCCGAGGTTCGCCGGGTTCTCGGACGGACGCTGGACGCGGTCCAGCATGAGGTCGAGCAGCTCGCCCTTGCCGGGCACGTAGCGGTAGAGCGACATCGCGCCGGTGCCGAGCTCGGTGGCGATCCGGCGCATCGACACCGCCTCCAGACCCTCGCTGTCCGCGACCTGGACGGCCGTCTCCACGATCCGGTCGAGCGTCAGTCCCGGCTTGGGCCCGCGGCTCGGTCGCCGCCCGGTGTCCCACAGCAGTTCGAGGGTGCGGGCGATATCGCCGCTGCCGCTGGTCTCCGTACCGCCCTTGCCGCTCGTCATACGGCTCAGCTTAGATCCCCGCGAAAAAATTGGGTACGGTGTACGCGCAATCGGGTACGGTGTACTCGATTTAATCGGGGCTCATGGGAGGGGCTGAGGGGCTATGGACGGATACGCGGTACGGGCCGAAGGTCTGGAGAAGCGGTACGGCGAGAAACCCGCCCTGGACGGTTTCGATCTCACCGTCCGCGAGGGCACGGTGCACGGGCTGCTCGGCCCGAACGGCGCGGGCAAGACCACCGCCGTACGCATCCTCTCCACGCTCGTACGGCTGGACGGGGGACAGGCGGAGGTGGCCGGTCTCGACGTCGCCCGGCGGCCGCGCGAGGTGCGGGCCCGGATCGGGCTCACGGGGCAGTACGCGGCCGTGGACGAGGTGTTGACGGGACGTCAGAACCTGGAGATGTTCGGCCGCCTGTTCCACCTGGGCGGCAGGCGCGCCAAGGCGCGGGCGGTGGAACTCCTGGAGCAGTTCGACCTGACCGACGCCGCCGAGAAGGGGGTCGGCAAGTACAGCGGAGGCATGCGCCGCCGTCTCGACCTCGCCGCCTCCATGATCCTCGCCCCGGCGGTCCTCTTCCTCGACGAGCCGACGACAGGCCTCGACCCGCGCAGCCGGGGTGAAGTCTGGGACTCCGTACGGGCGTTGGTGGCCGGCGGCACGACGGTGCTGCTGACCACCCAGTATCTGGAGGAGGCCGACAAGCTGGCCTCCCGCATCACCGTGATCGACCAGGGGCGGGCCATCGCCGACGACACCCCGGACGGCCTGAAGAACACGGTGGGCGGCGACCGTATCGAGGTCGTCGTCGCCGAGCGGACCGACATCCCGCACGCGGTGAAGGTCGTCGCCCGCGTGGCGGACGGCGAACCCGAGTCCGACGAGACGGAGTTGAGGGTGCACGCACCGGTGAACGACCGGGTCTCGGCCCTTACGGAGGTGGCGCGCACGCTCCAGGACGAGGGGGTCCCGGTCGAGGACATCGGCCTGCGGCGACCGAGCCTGGACGACGTGTTCCTGCGCCTGACGGGCCACCGTACGGAGAGGACGGGGATGACGGAGACGAAGGGGGCGGCGAAGTGAGCACGTTGGATCTGACGGAGGATCAGGTCGAGGACCGGGCTGAAGGCCTGGCCGAGGGGCCGGGCCGCGGTGGGCTTACGCGTACGCGTATGTACTGGCTGCTCGCCGACTGCTGGAACATCGTCCGCCGCGGCCTCACCCACTACCAGCGTCAACCCATCAACATAGCCTGGCAGTTGGGCTTCCCGATCCTGTCCGTGCTGTTGTACGGCTATGTCTTCGGCAGCGCCATGAAGGTCCCCGGCGGCGGGGACTACAGGGACTTCCTGATGCCGGGCATGTTCGTGATGACCATGGCCTTCGGCTTCATCAACACGGCCACGCTCGTGGTGTACGACTCCACCAAAGGCGTCATCGACCGTTTCCGCTCCATGCCGATGGCACCGTCCGCGGTGGTCGCCGGACGAGGGGTCACCGATCTCATCGTCGCCTGCGCCGAGTTGACGATCCTGATGCTGACCGCGCTCGCGATGGGCTGGCGTCCGGACGGCGGGCTGGACTTCGTCCTCGCCTTCGGCCTGTTGCTGTGGCTTCGCTTCGCCCTGATCTGGATCGGGGTGTGGCTCGGCCTCCTCGTCCCCAACCCGGAGGCGGCGGGCGGTCTGTTCGCGGTCGCCTTCCCTCTGACGATGATCTCCAGCATCTTCGTGGCACCCCAGTTGATGCCGGACTGGCTGGGCTGGGTCGCCGCCTGGAACCCGATCTCCTCCACGGCCGCGGCGACGCGCGAGCTGTTCGGCACGCCGGTGGGCAGCGGGGACTCGTGGGTCGAGCAGCATGCGCTGCTCATGGCGGGGGTGTGGCCGGTGGCACTGACGGTGATCTTCCTGCCGCTGGCGGTGCGGAGGTTCCAGCGGTTGAGCCGGTGACGGCGGCTGGATGTCGGTGACGTCCCGTCCGCCGCATTCGGTGACGTCCGCCGTATTTGGTGGACGTCACCGGTGTCCGGTCGTGGTGCCGGACTCCATCCGGTGGTGCCGGACTTCTTGACGTGTCCATGTGACCTGACTTCCATGGGAGGTGCGGGATGTGGGAGCGCTCCCACTCGTTCCGGGCCCGCGCCTCCCGAGAGGAAGCAGCGACATGTTCCGCAGCTTGCGAAGAGCGCTGTGCGCGGTGGCCGCCGCGCTCCTGTTACCGCTGGCCGGGGCCGGTGCGCAGCCGGCCCACGCGGCGGAGACCCACGCGGAGCCCGGCGCCGGGTACTGGCACACCAGCGGCCGTCAGATCCTGGACGAGGCCGGGCAGCCGGTCCGTGTCGCCGGGATCAACTGGTTCGGCTTCGAGACCGCCAACCACGTCGTCCACGGACTCTGGGCGCGCGACTACAAGAGCATGATCGACCAGATGAGGTCGCTGGGCTACAACACCATCCGGCTGCCCTACAGCGACGACATCCTCAAGCCCGGCACGATGCCCGACAGCATCAACTTCGCCGACGGCAAGAACGCCGACCTGCAGGGCCTGACCTCCCTCCAGGTCCTGGACCGGGTCGTGGCGTACGCCGGTCAGGGCGGCCTGAAGGTCATCCTCGACCGGCACCGCCCCGACGCGGCCGGGCAGTCCGCCCTCTGGTACACCTCGGCCGTCCCCGAGTCGACCTGGATCACGAACCTCCGCTCCCTGGCCTCCCGTTACGCGGGCGACCCCACCGTCGTAGGCATCGACCTGCACAACGAGCCGCACGACCCGTCCTGTTGGGGCTGCGGCGACACGGCAAGGGACTGGCGGCTGGCGGCACAGCGGGCAGGGAACGCCGTCCTGTCCGTCAACCCCGAGCTGCTGATCTTCGTCGAGGGCGTGCAGACGTACAACGGCGTCAACGGCTGGTGGGGCGGCAACCTGATGGGCGTCGCGGACCACCCGGTCCAGCTCGACGTACCGAACCGGCTGGTCTACTCCGCCCACGACTACGCCACCAGCGTCGCCCACCAGGACTGGTTCGACGACCCGTCCTTCCCCGCCAACATGCCGGGGATCTGGGACAGGTACTGGGGTTACATCTTCAAGCAGAACATCGCGCCCGTGTGGGTCGGCGAGTTCGGTACGACGCTCCAGTCCACGGTGGACCAGCGCTGGCTGTCCGCGCTGGTGACCTACCTGCGGTCGACGTCGGAGCACGGTGCCGACAGCTTCCACTGGACCTTCTGGTCGTGGAACCCCAACTCCGGTGACACGGGCGGGATCCTCAAGGACGACTGGTCGACCGTGGACACGGTGAAGGACGGGTATCTGGCGAGCATCAAGGCGCCGGGATTCCCGGGCGGGCCCGGTGGGGGCGACCCCGGTGGGGGTACGGCGTCCTGTGCCGCCGCCTACACCGTCAGCAGCGACTGGGGCGGCGGCTTCAACGCCGAGGTGAAGGTGACCAACACGGGTGCGACTCCGCTCAACTCCTGGAAGGTGAGGTGGACTTGGGGCGGCTCGCAGCAGGTCACGTCGATGTGGAACGCGTCGTACACCCAGACGGGCGGCACCGTCACCGCGTCCAACGCCGCGCACAACGGGGCGATCTCGGCGGGCGGTTCGGCGAGCTTCGGGTTCGGGGGTGCGCCTGGGGGTGGGGGTGTGCCGGAGGTGAGCTGCACGGCGACGTGAGATGCGGGATGGGGGTGCCCGGTGACCACTGGGCGCCCCCATCCCACGTACGGACCGCTGGAAGTGCACTGACGCCTGTAGAGGGCCGCCCCGCCGGATGAACCAGCGGCGGGCGTCGCCTTGCTGGGCCTGAGTGCCGTGGCCGACACAAACTCCAAGGCCGTATTCGCTCCGCCATGGCGCGCCCGTCGGTATTCGCTGAACACGGGTGGCGGCCAGGGGGGCTGGGCGTGGACGTGCCGCGCGGTGGCTCACCCAGGTAGCTGAAGTAGCTGGAGGATTGAGGATTCTCGCCATGCTGTTCGGTCGATGAGTCGCATGCAAGGATGTCGCCCGTGAGCAGATCGTCTTCCTCGCCTGCCGCCGAGGGCAGGCCTCGCGACTACGGCCTGGGTCCCCGTGCCGCTGCCGTGCTTGTGTTCGGGTCCTCGGCCGCAGTCCTGGTGGTCGAGATCGTCGCTTTGCGGCTGCTGGCTCCCTACCTCGGCCTCACCCTCGAGACCAGCACCATGGTGATCGGCATCGCGCTCACCGCGATCGCCCTCGGCTCCTGGCTGGGTGGGCGCATCGCCGACCAGGTCAATCCACGCCGGCTCATAGGCCCCTCGCTCGGGGTGTCGGGAGCGGTCGTGGCGCTCACCCCTGCCGTACTGCGCACCACTGCGGAGTGGGCACCAGCGTTGCTCTTGTTGATCGCGTCGCTGACCATCCTCGTGCCGGGCGCGCTGCTCTCTGCGGTGACGCCGATCGTGACCAAGTTGCGTCTTACCAGCCTCGCCGAGACCGGAACGGTTGTCGGCCGACTGTCCGGCGTCGGCACCGTCGGCGCCATCTTCGGCACCGTCCTCACCGGCTTCGTCCTCGTATCGCGGTTGCCGGTCAGCGGCATCCTGATCGGCCTCGGAACACTGCTGGTGGTCGGCTCGGCGCTGGTCGAGTGGCGAACGCGCGGGTGGAGCGGCACTCCTGCCCTCACGCTCGTGGTCGTCGCCGGCGGCCTCGCCACCACGGTCGCGCCCGGTGGCTGCGACGTGGAGACGAGGTACCACTGCGCACGAGTCGTCGCAGACCCCGACCGGGACAGCGGCCGCACACTCGTTCTGGACGGCCTGCGGCACTCCTACGTCGACGTCGACGACCCGACCTTCCTGGAGTTTGAGTACGTGCGCGCCATCGCGTCGGTGGTCGATGTCGCCTTTCCCGAAGGTGACCCACTTGCTGCCCACCACCTGGGCGGCGGCGGGCTCACCTTTCCCCGATACCTCGCGGCCACGCGGCCCGGGACGCGCAGCCTTGTATCCGAGATCGACAGCGGGGTCGTGCGCATCGACCGCGAGCAACTCGGTCTGAGATCAGGAGCCGGTATCGACGTACGCGTCGAGGACGGCAGGCTCGGCCTGCGGCGACTGGACGCCGGCAGTCGTGACCTCGTCGTCGGCGACGCTTTCGGGGGTGTCAGCGTGCCGTGGCACCTCACCACAGTGGAAGCGATGACTGACGTACGGCGGGTGCTCAACGAGGACGGCCTGTACGTTGCCAACCTCATCGATCACGGGGGCATGGACTTCGCGCGTGCCGAAGTAGCCACCCTCAGCGAGACCTTCGAGCACGTCGCCCTCGTCGGCGAACCCACCGATATCGGCCTCGCCCCGACCGCCACCCCCGAGGGCGGCAATCTGGTGGTGCTCGCCTCCAACCGACCAGTCGACCTACGCGCGACCCAGGAAGCGCTGGACGCCCGGCAAACCGACTGGAAGATCGCCACCGGCGACGACCTCACCTCCTGGATCGGCGATGCCCAACTGCTCACCGACGACTACGCACCCGTCGACCAACTCCTCCAGCCCTACAGCCCACGGAGCAGCCAGTGAGTTCTTTCAGCGTTGCCGCTCCAGGGTGAGGACGGCCGCGGTGATGGACGACATTCGATTCGGCCTGCACCGGGCTCTGCGGAAGACGCGCCAGGACTTCAGCTGGGCCATGCCCTGTTCCACGGGTGCCCGCGCCGCGCAGAGCGCGCGGTTGGCCGTGCGCTGGGTCAGCCGGCTGACCGCTGGGCGGGCGTCTGACGGGTGTGGTCACCCAGGGACCGGCGCCCAGGTAGGCGCGGTCGGCGAGGACCGGGATGCCCTGGCGTTCGCAGATCCGGAGGGTCCGGTAGGTGCGGGCCGCGGTCAGGTCGTGCGCGTGGCCGGGCAGGGCGGGCGAGATCCACAGCAGTCGCCCCGTCGGGTCTGTCACCACCTGCACATTCACCCCGTGTCGGCGGTGCTGGTGGGAGTAGTCGGCCCGGCTGTCGCCGACCCGGTCGCATTCCGCGAGGGTGCCATCCAGCAGGACGTAGTCGGGGTCGGCTTCGCGCAGCGCACGTAGCAGCCCGGGTGCGCGGTCGGCGAGCAGATCGATGACGGCTGTCGCCTTCGCCTCGGCCGAAGCGCGCGTGCTCGACGCTCCGAAGCCCGGCCACATCGGCACACTGATCGTCCGCGCGGAAGCGCGCTCGGCCGCCGGGTGACGCTGTGCCGATACGAAGCAGGGCGCCCGGTGTTCGCCGGGCGCCCTCATCGTCGTACCGCTGGGAACGACTACAGCTTCTCGATCACATAGTCGACGCACTTCGTCAGCGCCTCGACGTCCGCCGGGTCGATGGCCGGGAACATCGCGACGCGGAGCTGGTTGCGGCCGAGCTTGCGGTAGGGCTCGGTGTCGACGATGCCGTTGGCGCGCAGGACCTTGGCGACGGCGGCGGCGTCGACCTCGTCCGAGAAGTCGATCGTGCCGATGACCTGGGAGCGCTTGGCCGGGTCGGTGACGAACGGGTTGGCGTACTTGATGTCCTCGGCCCAGCCGTAGAGCGTGCGGGAGGAGGTCGCCGTGCGGCGGACCGACCAGTCCAGGCCGCCCTGGCCGTTGAGCCACTCCAACTGGTCGTTGAGGAGGAAGAGGGTGGCGAGGGCCGGAGTGTTGTACGTCTGGTTCTTGCGGGAGTTGTCGATCGCCGTGGGGAGGCTGAAGAACTCCGGTACGTGGCGGCCGCTCGCGTGGACGCGCTCGGCGCGCTCGATGGCGGCCGGGGAGAAGACGCCGATCCAGAGGCCGCCGTCCGAGGCGAAGGACTTCTGCGGGGCGAAGTAGTAGACATCGGTCTCGGCGATGTCGACCGGCAGGCCGCCCGCACCGGACGTGGCGTCGACCAGGACCAGGGCGCCCTCGTCGGCGCCCGCCACGCGCTTGATGGGCATCGCGACGCCGGTGGAGGTCTCGTTGTGGGTGAACGCGTAGACGTCGACGCCCGCCTCGGCCTCCGGCTCGGGGTGCGTGCCCGGGTCCGTGGCGATGACGGTCGGCTCGGCCAGCCAGGGGGCGAGCTTGGCGGCCTTCGCGAACTTCGAGCTGAACTCGCCGAAGCTGAGGTGCTGCGACTTGTTCTCGATCAGCCCGTGGGTCGCGATGTCCCAGAACGCGGTGGAGCCGCCGTTGCCGAGGACGACCTCGTACCCGTCGGGGAGGGAGAAGAGGGTGCTGATGCCCTCGCGCACCTTGCCGACCAGGTTCTTCACCGGGGCCTGGCGGTGGGAGGTGCCCATGAGAGACGTACCGGTGGCGGCGAGCGCGTCCAGCGCCTCCGTCCGCACCTTGGAGGGGCCAGCGCCGAATCGTCCGTCGGCGGGCTTGATGTCAGCGGGGATCTGGATATCAGCCACGGGGGGAGCCTATCGGCTGGATGAAACGTGGGCGAAACGTCGTCCGTCGGGTGAGACGCCCCGCCACCACACCCCCCGACCTCAGCTCCCAGCCGCCGGCGTAGGCGTGAACCGCACCGGCAGTTCCCTCAACCCCCGCACCCACGGCGAAGCCCTCCGCGGCAGGGATCGGACCGGCACCGTCAGGTCGACGTCCGGCAGCCGGTCCAGTACGACCTCGATGCCCGTGCGGGCGATGACCTCCGCCACCTCCTGGGCCGGGAAGGGGCACCGGTGCTCCCCGTGCCCGAAGGCGAAGTGGGCGTTGTTGCCGCCGGTCAGCGCGGAGGAGTCGGTACGGACCTGGGGGTCGGAGTTCGCCCCCTGCAACCCCAGGATCAGCAGATCACCCGCACGGATGAGCCGCCCCCCGAGCTGGGTGTCACGGGAGGCCCAGCGCCCGGCCACGTTCTGGGCGGGGGCGTCCTCCCACAGGACCTCGTTCATGGCCTCGGCGACGCTGTTGCGCCCGCCGAAGAGCGAGGCGGCGAAACGCTCGTCCGTCAGCATCAGCCGCAGCGAGTTCCCGATCCAGTCGGCGGTCGGCTGATGCCCGGCCGTCAGCATGACCACCAGATCGCGGGCGATCTCCTCGTCCGTGAGACCGGTGAGACCGGTGAGACCGGTGAGACCGGTGGGGCCGGTGGCGAAGCCGTCGGCGAGACCACCCGTGCTCGCGCTCGCGAGCATTCGTGACACGACATCCCGCCCCGGCCGAGCCCTCCGCTCGGCAAGCAACCGCGCCATGGACGCGAGCACATGCGCCTGCCCCGCACTCGCCCGTTCCCGCCCGTCGAGCATGTCGTTGAGCGCGCTGACGAGGCCGGGCCCCTGTTCCTCCGGGAACCCGAAAAGTACCGAGAGCACCCGCACCGGCAACAGCGCCGCGTACTCCCCGACCAGATCCGCCGAGCCCCGCGCGCACACCGCGTCGATCAACTCGTCCGCGAACTTCTCGGCGTACGCCCGCAGTTCGAACGGGTCAACGGCCTCCAACGCGTCGCTGATCACCGAGGCGCGCGTACGGTGACGTTCACCGGTCGTGTGCAGGATCGACGGCTGCTTACGGCCGATCACCGGCAGCAACGGCCAGTCGTCGGGGATGTACGGCCACTGGCTCCACAGCCCCGAGTCACTGCTGAACAGCCCCGGATCACCCGTGACTTGGTGCAGTTCGCGATAGCCCAGCACCAGCCACGCCGGTATGCCCCCGTCGAGCTCGACCGGCGCCACGGCACCGTGCTCACGCCGTAACTCCCGGTACAGCTCGGCGGGTTCGGCCTGGAAATGGGGGCTGTTGAAGTTGAAGGGGGCGGGAGTGGTGGGGGTGGCGGGTGTGGTGGGAGAGGTGAGTGAGGGAGGCGTCGACTCGCGTAGGCCGAAGAAGCCGAGGTCTTTCGACGCCTCGGGGCTCGCGGCGAGCGGGCGGGGGT
This sequence comes from Streptomyces sp. NPDC002845, assembly GCF_053591955.1. NCBI lineage: Bacteria > Bacillati > Actinomycetota > Actinomycetes > Kitasatosporales > Streptomycetaceae > Streptomyces > Streptomyces sp. NPDC002845. The sequence goes on from NZ_JBSFUU010000014.1 coordinate 91,269, forward strand.
GGGGGTGGGGACGGGGGCCGGAATCCTCGGGTGTCCCGGAGGCGCCGGAGGCCTGGGATCCCCCGGATTCCCCGGATCCCCCGTCAAAGGTTGCGGAGTCCAACGAGCACCTGCTCCAGGATGTCGGGGTCGATGACCGCGGTCTTGTGCGGATGACGCGCGCTGACGCGCCCCGCCGCGAGGAGGTCGGAGAGCAGGATCTTCGTGATGCTCACCGGCAACCGCAGCCCGGCCGCGATCTCCACGACCGCCGTGGGCCGCTCGGTGAGCCGCAGGATCACCACGTGCTCCGACTGCATGCCCGGCACCGGCTGGCTCTCGGCGACCACCAGGGTCACCAGGTCGAACGGTGTGTCGGGCGCGGACCGGCTGCGCCCTCCCGTGAGGGTGTACAGCCGGTCGGGCGAGTCGTCCCTGCCGGGTCGGCTCATGACGGCGACGTACGAGGTGACGTATCCGGTGCCGTACCGGAGCCGTTGCCCCATTCCGCACCTGTCGCCGCACCCGGCACCACACCCGCCGCCCCACCGGACCCGGACCCGGGCGCCGAACCCGACATCATGTCCGCCGCCGCACTCAGTTCCGCACCCGTGGCCGTACTCGTCGCCCCGCGTGGCCGCGCGCTCAGATGCTCCCCGAGTTGCTCGACCAGCTCGCTCATGTTGTGCCCGACGAGCCCCGCGTCGGCGTCCTCGTCCGTGACCACGGCGAGATGGGCGCCCTCGCCCGCCTCCACGATGAACAGCACTCCGCCGTAGAACTCCGCCATCGCCGACCGCACACCCCCGCTGCCGTCGCCGAACTCCATCGACGCCCCGTAGGACAGCGACTGGATCCCGGCGGCGATCGCGGAGAGCTGGTCGGCCTGGTCGACGGAGAGTTCCGGCGTACGGCACAGCTTCAGCCCGTCCCGTGAGAGCACGAGCGCGTGCCGTGCGCCCGGCGTGCGCTCCAACAGGCCCTCGATGAGCCAGGTGAGCTTCGCGTCGGTGGTACCGGTAAGGCTGGTCATGGGGTGGGGTCACCTTCCGGGTCCGTGTCCAGGTGCGAGTGCCAGGGTGCGGCGGAGGCGGGGGCGGCGGCTGTCGTGGTGCCCTGGACCACCGCCTGGTCCGGCGCCGTACCGCGGACCGCGTTGCGGAAGCTGCCGAAGCGGGCCGCGCTGGTGATGGGGTAGTCGGTGGGCCGGGGCGTGGAGCCCGTGTCGGGGTCTGCGTCGGCAGTGGCGTTCGTGTTCGCGTTCGCGTTGGTGTTGGCGTTCGTACGTGTGCGGGCCTCGGCCTCGGCGAGGTGCTGGCCGCGACGGCGCTTGGGGAGGGCGCCGAGGGCGTCGAAGGGCTCACCAGCGGGTGCCTTCGGGGCGTCCGGGGAGTTCGGTGAGTCGTGGGACGGTGCGGGCTCCAGGTCCAGGTCCTCGGGCGCGCGCCCGGCGGCGTACGACAGGTCGGAGTCCAGGACGTGGGTCCGGGGCGGAGTCGGATCAGGATCGGTGAGGGGCGGCCGCGCCGACGACCTCGACCGCACCGGAGCCGCCGACCGCACCGGAGCCGTCGACGGCACGCTCGCGGGCACCGGAACCGGCACCGCAGCCCCCGCCAGCAACTCCTGCGGAACGAGCATCAACACCCCCGTACCGCCCCGCGCGGACGGCCGGAACGACACCTTCAGCCCGTACTTGCGCGCCAGCCGCCCCACCACCGCGAGCCCCAGCCGCGTACCCGACAGGCTGGTCAGGTCGCCGTCCTCCCCGGATACGGCACGCTCGGCGCGCCGCAACTGCACGTCGCTCATGACGAGCCCCGAGTCCTCGACGGAGACGATGACGCCGGAGGGGACTTCCTCGACGTAGACGTGGACCTCGGCGGTGGGCGGCGAGAAGTTCGCGGCGTTGTCGAGGAGTTCGGCGAGGGCGTGCATCACGCCTTCGGCGGCGTGGCCGGCGACGGCGGCCTCGCTGGAGGAGTGGAGGCGGACGCGGCGGTAGCCGCCGATGCGGCCCATCGCGCCCCGCAGGATCGACTCCATGACGATCGGACGCGCCCAGCGGCGCCCGGAACGCGCGCCCGCGAGGACGGCGATGGAGTCGGCGAGACGGCCGGCCTGGGCGGTGCGGTGGTCGAGGTGGAGGAGGTCGGTGAGGACGTCCTCGTCGGCGTGGCGTTCCTCCATGGCGCGCAGGTCGGCGAGGGTGCCGGTGGCGAGCGCCTGGAGCCGGCCGGCCACGTTGGCGGTGACGGAGATGGCGGCGGCGCGCTCACCGGTGGCCTTGCGGACCTCTTCGGCGAGCTGGGACTTCTCCTCGGCGAGCCGGGTGCGCTCGGCTCCGCTCCGCCGCCGTTCCTCCTCCAACTCCTCGGTCAGACGGGCCCGTTCGCGCGCGAACCCCTCCGCGACACGCGCCCGCTCCCGTACGAACTCGTCGGTCAGCCGTCCCCGCTCCTGGCTGAACTCCTCGGCCAGCCGCACCCGTTCCTGCACCATCCGCCCGGTGTCCCGGGCGAGGGAGTCGAGGCGGCGGCGCAGGAGCTTGGCCGTCTGTACGGCGTGGGTGGCCACCGCGACGGCGACGGTGAGCGCGAGGGCCGCGGCGCCCGTGCCCCCGGCGAGAGCTAATCGCGCCGAGGCCGGGGCCACGGCCACCGCGCCGCCGACCGCGGCAGCGGCGAGCAGGGCCGTGAGCAGGGGTACGGGCACGAGGGTGCGGAGGCTGGGGCGTTCGCCTGGGGGGTGGGGCGCGGTCATGAGTCGTCCTCGGTCGTGGCCTCGGTGGTTCCTCGTTCGTAGGTCGTGGTTCGTAGGTTTTGGGTCGCGGTTCGTGGTTCTTGGTTCGTGGTTCGTGTCCACGTCCGCTTCCTGCGTGGGAAGCGACATCTGATGCTCAATTGGCCGTCACTATATGGGAGTTCGTGATCGGAATGGGCTGGTTCCTATTTCGTTCACGGAATCCGACGGGGCTCCCGGGGGCGCGTTCCGGCGCACCCGACGGCGCATCCGCAGCGCAGACCCAGCGCATCCCGAGCGCACCTCCGGCGCACTTCCGGTCGCCCCGCGATCAATGGCGGTCACTGTCAGTGGTCGGATGCATCCTGGGGGCATGACGGATCTCGGGGAAGAACTGCGGGAGTCGAAGGCCGCGAGTGCTGCGAGGGCTGCGAGGGCCTTGTGCGACGAGCTGCGTACGGCGGTCCGCGGCGAGGTCGCCTTCGACGCGACCGCCCGCGCGCTCACGACCATGGACGCGTCGAACTACCGACGGGTCCCGCTCGGCGTCGTGTCCCCACGGGACGCGGACGACGTGGCGGCTGCCCTGTCCGTCTGCCACGCGCGCGGGGTGCCGGTCGTGGCGCGGGGCGGCGGTACGTCGATCGCCGGGCAGGCCACGGGTACGGGGGTGGTGCTGGACTTCACCCGTCACATGAACCGCGTCCTGTCCCTCGACCCCGGGGAGCGGCTCGCCGTCGTGCAGCCGGGCCTGGTCCTGGACCGCCTCCAGGAGGTGGCCGCCCCGCACGGCCTCCGCTTCGGCCCCGACCCCTCCACCCACAGCCGCTGCACCCTCGGCGGCATGATCGGCAACAACTCCTGCGGCTCCCACTCGGTGGCCTGGGGCACGACGGCGGACAGTGTGCGCGAGCTGTCGGTGATCAGCGGTAACGGGGACGCCCTGCGCCTGGGCCAGGACTGGGCGGGCGCCCCCGAGGGCCTCCGAGCCTTGGTGGAAGGGAACTTGGCACCTCTGAGGACCGGCTTCCCCTCCCTCCCGTCCTTCCCGCGCCGTATCTCGGGCTATGCCCTGGACGCCCTGCTCCCCGAGAAGGGCGCGGACGTGGCCCGTTCCTTCTGCGGCTCCGAGGGCACGCTCGGGGTCCTCACGGAGGCGGTCGTACGACTGGTCGAGTCCCCACGCGCGCGTGCGCTCGCCGTCCTGGCGTACGCCGACGACAGCGCGGCGGCTCAGGCGGCGGCCGGCCTGCTGCCGCACGGCCCGCTGACGGTCGAGGGAATGGCGGCGGACCTGGTCCCGGCCGGGGCGGGCCTGCCGAAGGGCGGGGCCTGGCTGTTCGTGGAGACGGGCGGCGACACGGCGGCCGAGGCGCGGGCGCAGGCCGAGGCGATCGTACGGGCGGCGGATGCCGTGGACGCGGCGGTCGTGTCGGACCCGTCCGCCCAACGCACCCTCTGGCGCATCCGCGAGGACGCCAGCGGTACGGCCACCCGCATGCCGGACGGCAGCGAGGCCTGGCCGGGCTGGGAGGACTGCGCGGTACCGCCGGCGCGGCTGGGGGCGTATCTGCGGGATTTCCGGGCGCTGCTGGGCACGCACGGACTGCGCGGCACGCCGTACGGCCACTTCGGCGACGGCTGCATCCACGTACGCATCGACTTCGACCTCATGTCGCCGGCCGGGGTCGGCCGCTTCCGCCGCTTCTCGGAGGAGCTGGCCGAGTTGGTCGTGTCCCACGGCGGTTCGCTCTCCGGGGAGCACGGCGACGGGCAGGCGCGGGCGGAGCTGCTGCCCAAGATGTACGGCCCGGAGATCATCGGCCTGTTCGAGCGCGTCAAGGCGATCTGGGACCCGGACGATGTGCTGAACCCCGGAATGCTGGTACGCCCCGCGCCCCTGGACTCGAACCTGCGCTTCGCCGTACTGCCGCGCGAGCCGGTCGACGTGGCCTTCGGTTACCCGGAGGACAGCGGGGACTTCTCGGCGGCGGTGCGGCGGTGCGTGGGGGTGGCCAAGTGCCGTACGGAGACAGCCGCCGGACCAGGAGTCATGTGCCCGTCGTTCCGGGCGACGGGGGAGGAGGAGCACTCCACGCGCGGGCGTGCCCGGCTGCTGCACGAGATGCTGGCCGGGGAGGTGGTGACCGACGGCTGGCGCTCGCCGGAGGTCCGCGACGCCCTCGACCTCTGCCTCTCCTGCAAGGGCTGCCGCTCCGACTGCCCGGTCGGGGTCGACATGGCCACGTACAAGGCGGAGTTCCTCCACCACCACTACGCGGGCCGCCGCCGCCCGATGGCCCACTACGCGATGGGCCGACTCCCGGAGTGGCTCCGCCTGGCCGCCCGTACGCGAACGGCCGCCCTGCTCAACACCCTGTCCTCCGTAGCCCCGTTGACGTCGGTGGCGAAGCGCCTGGGCGGCATCGCGCCGGAACGGCGGATCCCCCGGTTGGCCCGTGAGCCGTTCACCCGGTGGTGGAGGCGGCGTCGCGGGGCCGCGAGCGGCGGAGGCGAGGTGGTCGTCCTGTGGCCGGACACGTTCACCGAGTACCTGTCACCGTCGGTGGGGCGGGCGGCCGTACGAGTCCTGGATGCGGCCGGGTTGACGGTGGCGCTGCCGCCGACGGTACGCCGGTCGGGGCCGCTCATCGGAGACGGGGTGTCGGCCCTGCCCCGGAGAGGCACCCGAGGCCGGGTCTGCTGCGGCCTGACGTACGTCTCCACCGGCCAACTCGACCGCGCCCGCACGGTCATGCGCCGCACTCTCGACCTCATGGAACCGGTCCTGGCCTCCGGGGCCCCGGTCGTCGTCCTGGAACCGAGCTGCGCGGCGGCCCTGCGTACGGACGTACCGGAGCTCCTCCACGACGACGAGCGGGCGGCCCAACTGTCCGCCGCCGTCTGCACCTTCGCCGAGATCCTGGAGGAGCGGGCCCCGCACTGGACCCCACCCCACCTCGACCGCCCGGTCATCGGCCAGACGCACTGTCACCAGCACGCCGTCCTCGGCGACGCCCCCGACCGCCGCCTGCGCGAGGCGGCCGGCCTCACAGGTGTCCTTTCGGGCGGCTGCTGTGGTCTCGCGGGCAACTTCGGCTTCGAGAAGGGGCACTTCGAGGTGTCGAGAGCGTGCGCCGAGGAGCAACTCCTGCCGACGGTACGGGAAGCGGAGCCGGACGCCGTGCTCCTGGCCGACGGCTTCTCGTGCCGTACGCAGTTGGAGCAACTGGCAGATCGGCGGGGGTGGCACTTGGCGGAGGTGCTGGCGGAAGGGCTGGAGAGAGGGCCGGGGAGAGGCTGACGGAGGGCCGGGCAGCGACAAGCTCCACCAGGGCTGAGGGGCCGCCTGAAGGGGGCGCCGTACGAACTAGGGGCGCCGATTTCCTCACGAGCCAAGGGCCTCCCGTGACTCGGGGTCGCGAACCGAACCGAGTCGCGGGGGTCCTGTCGTGTGCCTGTCCCTCAGTGCGACATGGCGCCACGGGGCATCACGGGGGCAGCGTGGAACAAAGCACCGCATACGGGATGAAATAACAAGAGAAGGCGACCTCCAACCGTACAGCGTTACGTATTCGTAAGCATTTGCGACGATCAAGTGGCCGATTCCTTTTCTACCGTGGAAGCGCTTCCCCCTGTCAGAAGGGCCGCATTCGGTCTCCCCACGCCATCTGACCCGCGTTGCCACAGAGTTCGCCCCTTGACACTCCCGTCGTCAAGTCTTGCTCGTGCTCGCCTGCCCGTGAGGAGTCCCGCCTCCATGTCGTTCCTGCGCAGACGTCCCAAGCGCGCCGCTCTCGACGCCGTGTCACAGCCCCCGTCGGCCTTCGAGATCACCGCCGACGAACTGCGGACGATCGAGCGAGTCACCTTCCACGCGCGGGCGCAGCTGCGCCGGCTGAGCGACAGTTCCGCGTCGACCATCACCGACGCCAGCGGATCCGCACTCGTACCCGTCCTGCACGAACGCGCCGGCGCCGCACACGCCCTCGGCAGCCCCGGCATACCGATGCTGGTCAGCGAGATCACGCACGTGGAGGCCGCCGTTCTCAACCTGGAGTCGTACGACGGCCACGAGACCGTGCTGTGCGAGGGCTACACCCTGCTGAACCGACTCGCGTTCCTCAAGGGGCACGCCCGCGTGACCCAGGAGATCGGCGGGGTCGTCACACTGCCGGGCGAAACACCGAGCACTCCGAAAACGACCCAGAGCTGACCTTCCTCGTCTCTGCCCGTCTCCGTTTCCAAAGGGCATCGGTTAAGGGGCGTCGATCGCCTCGCGCAGCTCGCGGGCCAATCGAGCGCCCTCGCCCGAGCCGTAGGTAAGCACCCCGTTCTCTGCCATGAGCGCCTGATACTGCTGGCGCTCGTACGGCACTCCGGGCGGCAGCCCTGCGATGTGCCAGTGCAGATGCGCATTGCCCTGCTGGCTGCCCAGAGACAGCACATACGTGCGCTCCGGCGCGAACACCGCCTCCACGGCCAGCGCCACTTTGCGCACCACCAGCATCAGCCGGGTGTACCGGTCCTCGTCCAGATCTCGCACCACATGCTCGACATGGGCCTTCGGCGCGACCAGAACCTTGCCCGGCAAGGTGGGCCACCGGTCGAGGAAGGCCACGTGGTCCTCGTCCTCGTACACCGCCTCGTGCCGGTAGTCCGGGTCACCGCCCACGAAGGCGCAGACGAAACACGGCCCGCCCTGGGCGCGAGCCGCGTAGGCGTCGAGATCCATCGTCCGCCGCTCCACTGGCCTCACCCTCACCCCCTCCGCCCCGACCCCGACCGCTCGGCAGCGAACACGCCGCCCCTCACGACCCCGCTCCACTCGCCGGCAGACGGCTGGTGATCGCCGAGTCCAGCTCCGCCATCGTGCGGCGGAAGGCGTCCTCAAGATCGACCCCGTACTTGTGCGCCAGAACGATCACCGACCACAGGCAGTCCGCGAGTTCATGCTCCAGCGCCGCCCGTCCGCCCGGCACCTCGCGCGCCCCCTCCTCCGCCATGACCAGCTTCGCCAAGTCACCGACATCGCCCACGAACCCGAGCATGAACTCCTCCCGCGTCCATAACCGGCCCCGCTGGTGGAGGTTGAGCTCGTCGTACAGGTCATGGATACGCAGTGCCTGCTCGCGCAACTCCCCAAGATCCACAACGCCCACCCTTTCGCGTCACGGTGCCCTGGCCGATCCCGACACCCGGGCACGACCTACCCACCACACTCACTTACCTGCTCTCCCTGCCGCCACCGTCCGTCGGGGTTGAGGGGGCCTGACTGCTGTGTGAGTGGCAGCGGCATCCGCAGCGGCGCTGGAGCAGGATGCCGGGGGCGTGAGGCAGCGGGACGTCGGTGGTCTGGCGGCATTCGGTGTGCACGTCCTGGTTCACGGCACAGGCGGTCGCCAACAGATGAGAGCACGGTGATGGGGCCGGAACGGTCCGGCCCCATCACCGCATCGGGCTGTCTTCGTGGCCGCTCAGCCCAGCTGCCTCAGCCGCCGCCCTCGACTCTCGGCGACGCGGATGACATCACCGAGCGCCTCGGTCAATCGCTCGGCAAGGAAACGGAGTTCACCCCGAGGCGTGTCCGGGAGCAGGTCACGGGCGTGGGCGAGCAGGTTCGTGCCCATGCCGAGCTGGATGGACTCCGTGACGTCGGCCAGGCGGGAGGCCGGTCCCCCCTGCTCGTCGGTGATCAGGTAGCAGACCTTGCCCTCGGAACCGGCCCAGGGCAACAGGCGGGCCTCGCGCGGCGGTTCCGGCGGTTCGGCCATCGTTTCCGTACCTCGCATTACGCGACCTCCATCCCGTGAATCCAGCACGGGCCGGGCATGTCCAGCCCCATTGCGGCCATGGCCAGTTCGCGCCGCCGTTGGCGTTGCTCGTGGGCGGTCACGTACGGGCGTATGGCCACGGTGGCGGTGCCGTCGAGTGGGGTGTCCAGGCCGTAGGGGCTGCGGTGGGCGGGGAGTGCGGGTCGGGCCGGGGGCGGACTGGTGGCTGAGGGAGGGGCGGCCGGGTGTGTGCGGTGGTGTGTGACGCGTCGGTGCGCGCCTCGCGGGATGAGCAGGAGGCTCACCCAGGCAACGAGGCGACCGATAAGGTCGGTCACTGTCATCAGCTCCGTTCAGGTTTGGCTGGTGGCCACGCCCCCGGACGGCTTGCTCCCGTCGCGGGGGTCTTCCGCGTCTCGCTCTAGCCATAGTGGGGGGAGTATCACGGATCGCACTAGTGTCCGCAGTATGGGCATGGTGGTGTAGTGATGCAGTTCGTACCAGACATTCCTCGCTGGCGGCAGGTCGCTGAAGTCATCCGCAGGCGGATCGAGGACGGGACCTACCCACCACGTACGCGAGTGCCGTCCGTCATGCAGATCATTGCTGAATTCGGCATCGCAACAGCGACCGCGCAGAAAGTGCACCAAGGGCTGCGCAGGGAAGGGCTCATCTACACCGAGCCCGGCCTCGGCTCCTTCGTCGCCGAGCGGCCCCAGAAGCATGAGACGTAGTCGGCGGAGTGTGGGCCTCGTGCGGCAGCCAGTTGTCCGCAGGTTGACTGCCTACGCTGGCGAACCGACCGTACGCAGCGCTACAAGGAGCCCGGCATGCCCCTCCGCCTCCAGCCGATCACCAGCGAAGACCACCTGGCCTTCATCCGCACCCGCCCCTCTGCCAGCCACATGCAGGTGCCGTCCTGGGGTGATGTGAAGCCGGACTGGCGTGCGGAGAGCATGGGATGGTTCGAGGAGGGCGGTCGGCTGGTCGGGGCGGGGCTGGTCCTGCTGCGCCCGTTGCCCAAGCTGAAGCGCTACCTGGCGTACCTCCCCGAGGGCCCGGTCATCGACTGGTATGCGCCCGACCTGGCGGACCGCTGGCTGCAGCCGATGCTGGCGTATCTGAAGGCGCGCGGGGCCTTCTCCGTGAAGATGGGCCCGCCCGTGGTCGTACGGCGCTGGAGCGCGGACGCGGTCAAGACGGCGATCGCGGACCCGACGGCCCGGCGCCTCGGCGACACACCGGCCACGGAACACGACCCCAGGGCGGAGGCCGTGGCCGACCGCCTCCGCCGTATGGGCTGGGAGCGGACGGAACTGGGCGGCGAGGACGGCTTCGCGGCCGGACAGCCGCGCTATGTCTTCCAAGTCCCTTTCTCCGACCGCTCCTTGGAGGACCTTCACCGCGGCCTCAACCAGCAGTGGCGCCGCAACATCAAGAAGGCGGACAAGGCGGGTGTGAAGGTCGTCCAGGGCGGTTACGACGACCTCCCGGCCTTCTACGGCCTCTACACCGAGACCGCGGAACGCGACCGCTTCATCCCCCGCCCCCTCCCGTACTTCCAGCGCATGTGGACCGCGCTGACGGCCGAGGACCCGGACCGTATGCGCCTCTACCTCGCCCACCACGAGGGCGAGGTCCTCTCGGCGGCCACGATGCTGACGGTCGGTGGGCACGTCTGGTACTCGTACGGCGCCTCCACCAGCCGCAAACGCGAGGTCCAGCCCAACAACGCCATCCAGTGGCGCATGATGACCGACGCTCACGAACTCGGCGCCGCCGTCTACGACTTGCGCGGCATCACGGACACCCTGGAGGACTCCAACCACCTCCTCGGTCTCCTGCGCTTCAAGGTCGGCACGGGCGGACAGGCGGCGGAGTACCTGGGGGAGTGGGACTTCCCCCTCAACCGGCTGCTGCACAAGGCGCTGGAGCTGTACATGTCGCGCCGCTGACGCTGACGCTGATGTCACGCGGCAGGCGGAGGCGCGACGTCGGCCACCGGTGGGTTGAGGCGAGCGAAACCTTCCTGGCGTTGGTACGGGAAGTACGGGTAGGGCGCCGTCTTGGCGCTCGCCGCATCGAGTTTCGCCATCTGGTCGGGTGTGAGAGCCCAGCCGACGGCGCCGAGGTTCTGCCGGAGCTGCTCCTCGTTGCGGGCGCCGATGATGACGGAGGAGACGGTCGGCCGCTGCAGCAGCCAGTTGATGGCGATCTGCGGAATTCCTCTGCCGGTCTCCTGCGCGATCTCGTCGAGGGCGTCGACCACGCGGTAGAGGTGTTCGTCCTCGACCGGCGGGCCGTGGTCCGCGGTGCGGTGCAGTCGGCTCTGGGTCGGCAGCGGCTGGTCGCGGCGGACTTTGCCGGTGAGCCGTCCCCAGCCGAGGGGGCTCCAGACGAGGGCTCCGAGGCCCTGATCGAGCCCCAGGGGCATCAGCTCCCATTCGTAGTCGCGGCCGATGAGGGAGTAGTAGACCTGATGTGCGACATGGCGCGGGTGGCCGTACCTCTCCGCGATCGCGAGGGACTTCATCGCCTGCCATCCGGAGAAGTTGGAGATGCCGACGTAGCGGACCTTTCCTGCCCGTACGAGGTCGTCGAGCGTGGACAGGGATTCCTCGATCGGTGTGCCGGCGTCAAAGGCGTGCAGCTGGAACAGGTCGATGTAGTCGGTGCCGAGCCGGCGCAGGGCGTCCTCGCATGCGGTGATCAGGCGCGAACGGGAGGAGCCCGCGTCGCCTGGGCCGTCGCCCATCGGCAGGCTGGTCTTGGTGGACACGATCACCTGGTCCCTGCGGCCTTTGATCGCTTCGCCCAGCACCTCCTCGGAGGCGCCGCCGGAGTAGACGTCGGCGGTGTCGAACATCGTGATCCCGGCGTCGAGGCAGATGTCCACGAGGCGGCGCGCCTCCTGCGCATCGGTGTTGCCCCAGGCGCCGAACAGCGGTCCTTGGCCGCCGAAGGTGCCGGCGCCGAAGCTCAGTGCGGGGACCTTGAGGCCGGATGTGCCCAGCCGCCTGTATTCCATGGCTGCTCCTTAATCCTTGTTGCCTCGCCTGGCTAACAGTTCTGTAGTTCCGTTAGCGTGTTCTTCAACGTAGCAGGGGTAAGCGATTAATGAAACTGGAGTCCCGTTATGGGGTTTGAGGGTGCGGATCCGGGGACCGTACGTCCCGGCGGGCGCACGGCGCGGGTGCGGGCTGCGGTGCTGCAGGCGGCCGGGGACGCTCTGGCGGAGCATGGCTTTGACCGCCTGGACCTCGCCGACATCGCGCGCCGTGCCGACGTGGGCAAGACCACCGTCTACCGCCGCTGGGGAACGGTGACCAGCCTGGTGGCCGACCTGCTGCTGGACATGGCCGAGCAGTCACTGCCACGGACCGAGACCGGCTCGCTGCTCGGTGATCTCAAGGCCAACGCCCGGCTCGTGCAGCGCACCTTGGCCGACCCGCGGCACGGAGCGCTGTTCAAGGCAGTGATCGCGGCCGCCACCTGCGAGGCGAAGACGGCCGAGGCCCTGCACCGCTTCTACGACATCCGCGTCAAGGAGTGGGCGCCCTCCGTCCAGCAGGCCATCGACCGGGGCGAGGTGCCTGAGGGCACCGACGTCCACGAGGTGATCCGTGCTGTCTCCGCCCCCCTCTATTACCGTCTGCTGACCAGCGGTGAGAGCCTCGACGAAGCCGCCGCCGACCGGGCCGCCGAGGCTGCCGCGGCTGCGGCGCGCGCGGGAGCGTACCTGCGGGGCGAAGGAGGGCCTGTGTGACCGGCTTCCCGCATCCGTCGCGGAATGCGGGTCACCGTGCGTGATCTCCGGGAGGGGGCGTAGTGGCGCCAGGTTCCGCCGGTCTCGGGGGCGAGTTGGGCGGTGGTCCAAGCCCGTATCGGCGTGCTCGTCCGCCCCGCTTCCCTCGCGTTGACAAGGCAGCGTCGCTTTCCTCCAGCCTGATCCGCCGGACAGACCCTGGTCAGCCGACGGAGAGGGAGAAGTGACCCGCGGCTACCCCGCCCTCCCCCGCCCCACCTGCGTCCGCACCGCCCCCATGCTCGCCGCGATGACCAGGGCGATGGCGAGGGACTCGGTGGGGGAGAGGGCCTGGTTGAGGATGAGGAAGCCGGCGATCGCGGCGATGGCGGGCTCCAGGCTCATGAGGACGGCGAAGGTGGAGGCGGGCAGGCGGCGGAGGGCGAGGAGCTCCAGGGTGTAGGGGAGGACTGACGACAGTACGGCCACGGCGGCGCCCAGTGCGAGCGTGGTCGGTTCGAGCAGCCGCGTCCCCGACTCGACGAGCCCCAGCGGCAGGGACAGTACCGCCGCGACCGCCAGGGCCAGGGCGAGCCCGTCGGCCTGCGGGAAGCGGCGCCCCGTGCGGGCGCTGAAGACGATGTACGCCGCCCACATGGCCCCCGCGCCCAGCGCGAACGCCACCCCGACCGGGTCCAGGTCGCCGAAGCCCCCGCCGCCCAGCAGGAACACCCCGGCGAGCGCCAGGCCGGCCCACACCACGTTCACCGCGCGCCGGGAGGCCAGGACGGAGAGGGCGAGCGGGCCGAGCACCTCCAGCGTGACCGCCGGGCCCAGTGGGATGCGGGCGACCGACTGGTAGAAGAGGCCGTTCATGGCGGCCATGGTGATGCCGAAGACGATCACCGTGCCCCAGTCCGTGCGCGAGTGGCCCCGGACGCGGGGCCGGCACACGACGAGCAGGACGACCGCGGCCACCAGCAGCCGCAGGGTCACCACCCCCAGCGCCCCGGCCCGCGGTATCAGGCTCACGGCCAGCGCCCCGCCGAACTGCACCGAGATCGCCCCGGCCAGCACCAGCCCGACCGGCCCGAGCGGACCCCGGCTTCGGAGACGGCCCGGGCGGAGGGACGACGGCGCGGCGAGCGCGGGAGCGGGGGCGGGCGCGGGCGAGGTCTGCTCCGTGCTGGGGTGTGTCACGAGGGGCCGTCCAGGGGGGCGAGCGGGGTTAGTTCATTGAGGTAGACATTCGGGTTCAGGGTAATGGACTGCGTCAGGAGTGTGAACCTCTTTTGGCGCTTACGGCGTTGCTCCGCGAGGCCCTCCGCGGAAGACGGTCGACTATTAATGCAAGCACGCTTGCTTGTTTTTACGGGCGCTGCCATGCTCCCTCACACGCACCACCCCGCATGCCGCCGTGCCCCGAGGGGAGCGCCCCGTGTCCGATCCGACGACGCCCGTGCTCGACGACCTGCGCGAGGAGAGCGACGAACTCGACCGGCTCGTAGGGGAGTTGGGCGAGGATCGCTGGGCGCTGGCAACGCCCGCGCTCCGCTGGAGCATCGCCCACCAGATCGCCCACCTCGCCTGGACCGACCGGGCCGCCCTGCTCGCCGTCACGGACGCGGAGGCGTTCACGGCGTACGTGCAGAAGGCCCTCGCCTCTCCGGACACCTTCGTCGACGAGGGGGCCGAGGAGGGTGCCGCGCTGCCACCCGCCGAGCTGCTGGCGCGGTGGCGCGAAGGGCGGACCGCCCTGCAGGAGGCGCTGCGGGCCGCGCCACCAGGGGCGAGGTTCGGCTGGTTCGGGCCGCCGATGTCCACCGCCTCCATGGCCACCGGGCGGATCATGGAAACCTGGGCGCACGGGGAGGACGTCGCCGACGCGCTGGGGGTCTCCCGCCGGGCGACCGGCCGGTTGCGGCACGTGGTCCGGATCGGCGTACGGGCACGGGACTTCGCCTTCGGGGCACGGGGGCTGCCGGCGCCCGGGGAGGAGTTCCGCGTCGAGCTGGCCGCACCTGACGGGTCCCTCTGGTCCTACGGCCCCGAAGACGCCCCGCAACGGGTCACCGGCCCCGCCCTCGACTTCTGCCTCCTGGTCACCCAGCGCGCCCACCGCGCCGACCTCGCCGTACGCGCCCAAGGCCCCGACGCCGACCGCTGGCTGGACATCGCCCAGGCCTTCGCCGGACCACCCGGAGCCGGGCGCGAGCCCAAGAAAGCCACAAAGGCCAAAGCAACTACAGAGACCAAGAGGCCCAAGGGCGCCACAGGAACCCGCCAATGACCCTCCGCATAGCCAACGCCTCCGGCTTCTACGGCGACCGCTTCGACGCCCTGCGCGAGATGCTCACCGGCGGCCCCCTCGACGTCCTCACCGGCGACTACCTCGCCGAGTTGACCATGCTCATCCTCGGCCGCGACCGCCTCAAGGACCCCTCCGCCGGTTACGCCCGCACCTTCCTGCGCCAGTTGGAGGAGTGCCTCGGCCTGGCCCATGACCGCGGCGTACGGATCGTCACCAACGCGGGCGGCCTCAACCCGGCCGGACTCGCCGACGCCGTACGGGAGTTGGCGGACCGGCTCGGCATACCGGTGCGCGTCGCCCACGTCGAGGGCGACGACCTCACCGCACGGCACCCGGGAAGCCTCGCCGCGCACGCCTATCTCGGCGGTTTCGGGATCGCGGCCTGTCTGCGGGAGGGCGCCGATGTCGTGGTCACCGGGCGGGTCACCGACGCGGCCCTGGTCACCGGGCCCGCCGCCGCCCACTTCGGCTGGACGCCGACGGACCACGACCGGCTCGCGGGCGCAGTCGTCGCCGGGCATGTGCTGGAGTGCGGGACGCAGGCGACCGGCGGCAACTACGCCTTCTTCGCCGAGCATCCGCCGGAGCGGTTGCGTCACCCTGGTTTCCCGCTCGCCGAACTCCACGAGGACGGCACCGCCGTCATCACCAAGCACGACGGCACCGGCGGCGTCGTGGACGTCGGCACGGTCACCGCGCAGCTGCTGTACGAGACGGGCGGCGCCCGGTACGCGGGTCCCGACGTCACCGCCCGGCTGGACACGGTCCGGCTCAGTCAGGACGGCCGTGACCGGGTGCGCATTGAAGGCGTACGAGGAGAGGCCCCGCCCCCGACCCTCAAGGTCGGCCGGGGCCGCCTCGGCGGGTACCGCAACGAGGTCGTCTTCGTCCTCACCGGCCTCGACATCGAGGCCAAGGCCGCGCTCGTACGGCAGCAGATGACAGAAGCCCTGGCCAAGTCACGTCCGGCACACGTCAGTTGGGAACTCGCCCGCACCGACCACCCCGACGCCCCCACCGAGGAGACGGCCAGTGCCCTGCTCCGGCTCGTCGTCCGGGACGCCGACCAGAACGCGGTGGGCCGGGCCCTCAGCGGAGCCGCCGTCGAACTCGCCCTCGCCAGTTACCCCGGCTTCCATGTGCCGGCACCGCCGGGAAAGGGCGCCCCCTACGGGGTGTTCGAAGAGGCGTACGTCCCCCAGAGCGACGTCGGCCACACGGCCGTCCTCCACGACGGCCGGCGAGTCCCGGTGACTCCGGCCCACGACACCCTCGTACTCGGCCCGTTGGAGGAGCACTCTCTCCCCGAGCCCCCGCCCCCCGGGCCCCGGAAACGCGCCCCCCTCGGCCTCGTCGCAGGCGCCCGCAGCGGAGACAAGGGCGGCAATGCCAACGTCGGCGTCTGGGCCCGCACGGACGAGGCCTGGCGCTGGCTCGCTCACACCCTCACCGTCGACCGCTTCCGCGAACTCCTCCCGGAGACGGCCGACTTGACCGTCGTACGCCACCTCCTGCCGAACCTGCGCGCCCTCAACTTCGTCGTCGAGGGCATCCTCGGCGAGGGCGTCGCCTCGCAGGCCCGCTTCGACCCCCAGGCCAAAGCCCTCGGCGAATGGCTGCGCTCCCGCCACCTGGACATACCGGAGACCCTGCTGACTGCCCGCCCCCACTCCCGCTCCCCGGAGGCCACCCCGTGACCGTCCTGACCTCCGCCCTCGACCCGACCGCCTCCGACTACACCGCCCACCGCGAAGCCATGCTCGCCAAGCTCGCCGAACTGGACGCCGAGCACGCGAAGGCCCTCGCGGGCGGCGGCGAGAAGTACATGGCGAGACACCGGAAACGCGGCAAGCTGCTCGCCCGCGAACGCGTCGAACTGCTCCTCGACCCCGACACGCCCTTCCTGGAGCTGTCCCCGCTGGCCGCCTGGGGCAGCGACTACACCGTGGGAGCCTCGCTCGTCACCGGCATCGGGGTCGTCGACGGCGTGGAATGCCTGATCACCGCGAACGACCCGACCGTACGCGGCGGTGCCAGCAACCCCTGGAGCCTGAAGAAGGCCCTGCGGGCGAACGACATCGCACTCGCCAACCGGCTGCCCTGCATCAGCCTCGTCGAGTCGGGCGGGGCCGACCTGCCGTCCCAGAAGGAGATCTTCATCCCGGGTGGGGCCATCTTCCGCGACCTCACCCGGCTGTCGGCGGCGGGCATCCCGACGGTGGCGGTCGTCTTCGGGAACTCGACGGCCGGTGGCGCGTACATCCCCGGCATGTCCGACCACGTGATCATGGTCAAGGAGCGGGCGAAGGTCTTCCTCGGCGGGCCGCCCCTCGTGAAGATGGCCACCGGGGAGGAGAGCGACGACGAGTCGCTCGGCGGCGCCGAGATGCACGCGCGTGTGTCGGGTCTCGCGGACCACTTCGCCGTCGACGAACCGGACGCCCTCCGCCAGGCGCGCCGCGTCGTCGCCCGCCTCAACCACCGCAAGGCGTACGGCGATCCGGGCCCGGCGGCACCGCCGAAGTACGACGAGGACGAGCTGCTCGGCATCGTGCCGGGAGACCTGCGCACGCCCTTCGACCCCCGCGAGGTCATCGCCCGCGTCGTCGACGCCTCGGACTTCGACGAGTTCAAGCCCCTGTACGGGACGAGCCTCGCGACGGGCTGGGCCACTCTGCACGGTTATCCCGTCGGCATCCTCGCCAACGCCCAAGGGGTGCTGTTCAGCGAGGAGTCGCAGAAGGCCGCTCAGTTCATCCAACTCGCCAACCAGCGCGACATCCCCCTCCTCTTCCTCCACAACACCACCGGCTACATGGTCGGCAAGGAGTACGAACAGGGCGGCATCATCAAGCACGGCGCGATGATGATCAACGCGGTGTCCAACAGCCGGGTGCCCCACGTGTCCGTGCTCATGGGAGCCTCGTACGGCGCCGGGCACTACGGCATGTGCGGGCGCGCCTACGACCCCCGCTTCCTCTTCGCCTGGCCCAGCGCCAAGTCGGCCGTCATGGGCCCGCAGCAGCTCGCCGGGGTCCTGTCCATCGTCGCCCGGCAGTCGGCGGCGGCGAAGGGGCAGCCATACGACGAAAGAGCAGCGGAGGGCGATGCCGCGCTGCGGGCCATGGTGGAGCAGCAGATCGAGTCCGAGTCCCTGCCGATGTTCCTGTCCGGGCGGCTGTACGACGACGGGGTCATCGACCCGCGCGACACCCGCACCGTCCTCGGCCTGTGCCTGTCCGCGATCCACACGACGCCGTACGAGGGCGCGCGCGGTGGCTTCGGCGTCTTCCGGATGTGAGGCGAACAGTGATTTCGACACTCCTTGTCGCCAACCGGGGCGAGATCGCCTGCCGGATCTTCCGCACGTGCGGTGAGTTGGGAATCCGGACGGTCGCCGTGCACTCGGACGCCGACGAAAACGCCCTCCACGCGCGCGTGGCCGACGCGGCGGTACGGTTGCCGGGGGCGGCGCCCTCGGAGACGTATCTGCGCGGCGACCTGATCGTCAAGGCCGCCCTGAGCGCAGGGGCGGACGCGATCCACCCCGGCTACGGCTTCCTCTCCGAGAACGCCGGCTTCGCGCGCGCCGTCCTCGACACGGGCCTCGTCTGGATCGGGCCGCCGCCGGACGCGATCGAGGCGATGGCGTCGAAGACGCGTGCGAAGAAGCTGATGGGGATCGAGCCCCTGGACACCGCGACGGTCACCGAGGCCGACCTGCCCGTGCTGGTCAAGGCGGCGGCGGGCGGCGGCGGGCGCGGCATGCGGGTGGTACGGGACCTGGGGGAGCTGGACGGTGAGCTGGAGGCCGCCCGCGCCGAGGCCCTGAGCGCTTTCGGCGACGGCGAGGTCTTCGTCGAGCCATACTTCGAGGGTGACGCGGCCGGCCGGCACGTCGAGGTGCAGATCCTCGCCGACACGCACGGCACGGTGTGGCCCCTCGGCACGCGCGACTGCTCCCTCCAACGCCGCCACCAGAAGGTCATCGAGGAGGCCCCGGCACCGGGTCTGACTCCCGAACTGACCGACTCCCTGTACGCGATGGCCGTACGCGTCGCCCGCGCGGTCTCCTACGTCGGCGCCGGTACGGTCGAGTTCCTCATCGCGGACGACCAGGCCCACTTCCTGGAGATGAACACCCGCCTCCAGGTCGAACACCCCGTCACGGAGGCGGTGTTCGACGTGGACCTGGTGGCTCTCCAGCTCCGGATCGCGGAAGGCGAACCCCTCGAAAACGACCCCCCACGCGCGCGTGGCCACGCCATCGAGGCCCGCCTCTACGCCGAGGACCCCACCCGTGACTGGACCCCGCAGACAGGCACCCTCCACCACCTCTCCGCCCCACCCGGCGTCCGCCTCGACACCGGCTACACCGACGGCGACCCCATCGGCATCCACTACGACCCCATGCTCGCCAAGCTGATCGCCCACGCCCCCACACGCGCCGAGGCCGTCCGCAAACTGGCGGCCGCCCTGGAACGAACCGCGATCCACGGCCCCACCACCAACCGCGACCTGCTCGTACGGTCGCTACGCCACCCCGAGTTCACCGACGCCCGCATCGACACCGGCTTCTACGACCGCCACCTCCCCGACCTCACCACCCCCACCCCCGACCCGTACGCCCCCCTGGCCGCCGCCCTCGCCGAAGCCCACGGCCGCTCCCGCTTCGGCGGCTGGCGCAACCTGCCCTCCCAGCCCCAGATCAAGCGCTACGCCATGGCAGGCGAGGAACACGAGGTCAGCTACCACCACACCCGCGCCGGCCTCACCGCCCCGGGCGCCCGCGTCGTACACACCTCCCCCACCCGAGTCGTCCTCGAAGCCGACGGCGTACAACGCAAGTTCGACGTAACCCGCTACGGCGACCAGATCTACGTCAACACCACCTCCCTCACCGCCCTCCCCCGCTTCCCCACCCCCACCGCCGACCACACCCCCGGCTCCCTCCTGGCACCGATGCCCGGCACGGTCGTACGGGTCGCCGAGGGACTGACCGAGGGGGCGGCGGTACAGGCCGGAGACCCCCTGATCTGGCTGGAGGCGATGAAGATGGAGCACCGCATTTCGGCCCCCGTCGCGGGCACGCTCAGCGCCATCCACGCCATTCCAGGCCAGCAGGTGGATATGGGCACCCTTCTGGCCGTGGTCGAGCCCCTCTAGGGGCGCGGGGCTGTGTCGATCATGCGGCTCCGCCGCGTGGGCGCGACCAGCCACGAACAAATCCGCACCCTCCAGACGGCAGAAGCCCTCTCCCCCTTAGGAGCCCCATGTCCCCGGTAATCGAATCCCAAGAACACAAGGACCTCCGAGCCGCCGTATCCGCCCTGGGCAAGCGCTACGGCCGCGAATACCTCACCACCGTCGTCCAAGAAGGCGGCCACCCCGACGAACTCTGGTCCGAGGCAGCCAAGCTCGGCTACCTCGGCGTCAACCTGCCGGAGGCATACGGCGGAGGCGGCGGCGGAATCGCCGAACTCTCCATCGTCCTGGAAGAACTCGGCACCGCAGGCTGCCCCCTCCTCATGCTGGTCGTCTCACCGGCAATCTGCGGCACAGTGATCGCCCGCTTCGGAACAGAAGCCCAGAAACAACAGTGGCTCCCCGGCCTCGCCGACGGCACCCGCACCATGGCCTTCGGCATCACAGAACCCGACGCCGGCTCCAACTCCCACCGCATCACCACGACCGCCCGCCGCGACCCCGCCGGAGGCGACTGGCTCCTCACCGGCCGCAAGGTCTTCATCTCCGGCGTGGACATCGCCGAAGCGACCCTCATAGTCGGCCGCACGGAAGACGCCCGCACCGGCCGCCTCAAGCCCTGCCTGTTCATAGTCCCGAGGGACGCCAACGGCTTCGCATACCGCCGCATTGACATGGAACTCCACGGCGCGGAGAAGCAGTTCGAGCTGACCCTCGACGACGTACGCCTCCCCGCCGACGCACTCGTCGGAGACGAGAACGCGGGCCTCCTCCAGCTCTTCGCCGGGCTCAACCCCGAGCGGATCATGACGGCCGCGTTCGCGATCGGCATGGGCCGTTACGCGCTCGCCAAGGCCGTCGAGTACGCCCGTGACCGCACCGTCTGGAGGGAACCCATCGGCGCCCACCAGGCGATCGCGCACCCCCTGGCGCAGTCCCACATCGAACTCGAACTGGCCCGCCTGATGATGCAGAAGGCCGCCTTCCTGCACGACTCCGGGGACGACGTCGCCGCCGGGGAGGCCGCCAACATGGCCAAGTACGCGGCCGGAGAGGCCTGCGTGAAGGCCGTCGACCAGGCCGTGCACACCCTCGGCGGCAACGGCCTCACCGCCGAATTCGGCCTCGCCTCCCTCATCACGGCCGCGCGCGTGTCTCGTATCGCGCCGGTGAGCCGGGAGATGATTCTCAACTACGTCTCCCACCAGACCCTGGGCCTGCCCAAGTCGTACTGATCCGCAAGCCGTACCCAGCACACCGCCATGCACACCGCCGTGCACACCGTCGTGCGAGGAGGAACCGAGCATGTTCCGCAGCGAGTACGCAGACGTCCCGGCCGTCGAACTACCCATCCACGAGGCCGTCCTGGGCCGGGCGGCCGAGTTCGGCGACACGCCCGCGCTGATCGACGGCGTGGACGGCACGACCCTCACGTACGCACAACTCGACCGGCTCCACCGTCGGCTGGCCGCCGCGTTCGCCGAGGCGGGCGTGCGCAAGGGCGACGTACTCGCCCTGCACAGCCCCAACACGATCGCCTTCCCGACGGTCTTCTACGCCGCCACGCGCGCGGGTGCCTCCGTCACGACCGTGCACCCGCTCGCCACGCCCGAGGAGCTGGCCAAGCAGATCGGTGACTCGAAGGCCCGGTGGATCGTGACCGTGTCGCCGCTGCTGGAGGTGGCCCGCGAGGCCGCCGAACGCGTGGGCGGCGTACGGGAGATCTTCGTCTGCGACAGCGCCCCCGGACACCGGTCGATCATCGACATGCTCGCCACCACCGCCCCCGAGCCGCAGGTCGACATCGACCCCGCCGAAGACATCGCGGCGCTGCCGTACTCCTCCGGCACGACCGGCATCCCCAAGGGCGTGATGCTCACCCACCGGTCCATCGCCACGAACCTCTCGCAGCTCGAACCCGTCATGACGATCCACCAGGGCGAACGCATCCTCGCCGTGCTGCCCTTCTTCCACATTTACGGGCTGACGGCCCTCATGAACGCGCCCCTCAGGCAGGGCGCCACCGTCGTCGTCCTGCCCCGCTTCGACCTCGACACCTTCCTCGCGGCCATCGAGAAGCACCGCATCGACGGCCTGTACGTGGCCCCGCCGATCGTCCTCGCCCTCGCCAAGCACCCGGCGGTGGCCAACTACGACCTCTCCTCCCTGAAGTTCATCGTCTCCGCCGCCGCACCCCTCGACGCGGCGCTCGCCACCGCCTGCTCCCGCCGCCTCGGAGTGCCACCGATCGGACAGGCGTACGGCATGACGGAACTCTCGCCCGGCACGCATGTCGTCCCCAGGGGAGCGGAAAACGCACCCCCCGGGACGGTCGGCAAGCTCATCGCCGGCACGGAGATGCGCATCCTCTCCCTCGACGACCCCTCCAAGGACGTCGCCGCCGTCGGCGAGGCGGGCGAGGTCGCCATCCGCGGCCCGCAGGTCATGAAGGGCTACCTCGGGCAGCCCGACGCCACCGACGCGATGATCGACGAGGACGGCTGGCTGCACACCGGGGACGTCGGTTACGTGGACGCGGACGGCTGGCTGTACGTCGTCGACCGGGTCAAGGAGCTGATCAAGTACAAGGGCTTCCAGGTCGCCCCCGCCGAACTGGAAGCCCTCCTGCTGACCCATCCGGGCATCGCCGATGCCGCCGTGATCGGCCGCTACAACGAGGACAACAACGAGGTCCCGCACGCGTACGTGGTACGCCAGCCGGCCGCGAAGGACCTCTCCGAAGGAGAGGTCATGATGTACGTCGCCGAACGCGTCGCCCCCTACAAGCGCGTCCGCCACGTCATCTTCATCGACGGGGTGCCGAGGGCCGCGTCCGGGAAGATCCTCCGGCGTGAGCTGAGGGAGCGCTCGTGACGGTCGTGCACTCCGCCCACGAGCGCGGCATCACCACCCTCACGCTCGACTCCCCGGCCAACCGCAACGCCCTTTCCGCCACGCTCGTCGGCGAGCTGAAAGACGCCCTTACGACGTGCGCCAAGGAAGACGCCGTACGTGCCGTCGTGCTCACCCACACCGGGAACACCTTCTGCGCGGGCGCCGACCTGCGCGATCCGCCGGACGCGGACACGCTCGTCGGTCTGCTGCGGCAGATCGTGGAACTGCCCGGACCGGTGGTGGCCCGCGTGGCCGGACACGTACGGGCCGGCGGGCTGGGGCTGGTGGGCGCCTGCGACATCGCGATCGGCGGACCCGAGGCCTCCTTCGCCTTCACGGAGGTACGCATCGGGGTCGCGCCCGCCGTGATCTCGCTGCCCCTGCTGCCGCGCATGGACCCACGTGCCCTGGCCCGCTACTGCCTCACCGGCGAGCACTTCGACGCGGCGGAGGCGGCCCGCATCGGTCTGCTGACGGCGGCCGGCGGCGACGGCCGTGACGTCGACGAGGTGCTCGCACCCGTCCTCGATGGACTGCGCAGGGCCTCCCCCCAGGCCCTGACCGCGACGAAACGGCTGCTCACGGCTAGGGTGCTGGCATCCTTCGACCAGGACGCGGCTGCCCTGACCGCCCTCACGTCGCGGCTCTTCGCCACGGCCGAGGCCCGCGAGGGGATGACGGCCTTCCTCGACAGACGGGATCCCGAATGGGTGCGGTGAGTGCTGTGAGTTCCGTGAGTTCCACGAACTCCATGAGTTCCGTGAACACCGCCGTCGAGCGTGTGCCCAAGCAGGACCGTAGCCGCGCCACCCGGCAACGGCTCCTGGAGGCCGCCGTGGCCTGCCTGGCCGAACACGGCTGGGCCGGCTCCACGGTCTCCGTCGTCGCCGAACGCGCCGGCGTCTCCCGGGGCGCCGCCCAGCACCACTTCCCGACCCGCGAGGACCTGTTCACCGCGGCGGTCGAGTACGTCGCCGAAGAGCGCTCCATCGCCCTGCGCGCCCTCTTCCCCGAGGGCCCCGCCGACCGCGGGGCCGTGGTCGCCGCCCTCGTCGACCTCTACACCGGCCCCCTCTTCCGCGCCGCCCTCCACCTCTGGGTCGCCGCCTCCAACGAGGACCAGCTCCGCCCCCGGGTCACCGAACTGGAGGCCCGCGTCGGCCGCGAGACCCACCACATCGCCGTCGACCTCCTCGGCGCCGACGAGTCCGTCCCCGGCGTCCGCGAAACCGTCCAGGGCCTGCTGGACATGGCCCGCGGCCTGGGCCTCGCCAACCTCCTCACGGACGACGGGGCGCGCCGCGACGGGGTGGTGGCGCAGTGGGCGGCACTGCTGGACGACGTACTGGGCTGAGACGCGTACTGGGCTGACCCGTGGACCGCAGGCCCCGTAGGACTCGTACGGCCGACCTCTGTGCGGGCCTTCAGGGACTCAACCGCTCCACCCGCCACGACCCGTCCGGCTCCTCGACGTACCGCAGCCGGTCGTGCAGCCGGTTCGCCCGCCCCTGCCAGAACTCCACCGTGTCCGGCGCGATCCGGAACCCGCCCCAGTTCGGCGGCACCGGCACCTGCTCGCCCTCCGGGTAGCGGGTGTGCAACTCCTCGTACGACGCGTCGAGTTCGGCGCGCGAGTAGATCACCACCGACTGCTCGCTCGCCCAGGCGCCCAGCTGGGAGCCGTGCGGGCGGGTGCGGAAGTACGCCGCCGTCTCGTCCCGTCCGGTGCGCCGGGCGGTGCCCGTAACGATCACCTGGCGGGCGATGGCGTGCCAGGGGAAGACCAGCGAGACGTACGGATTCTGCGCGAGGTCGAGGGCCTTGCGGGAGCCGTAGTTCGTGTAGAAGACGAAGCCCTGTTCGTCGTACGCCTTCATCAGGACCGTACGGGAGCTGGGGCGGCCCTCGGCGTCCGCCGTGGAGACGACCATGGCGTTGGGCTCGAACACCGCGCCCTCGGCCGCCGCCTGCCGGAACCAGCGCGCGAACTGCTCCATGGGGTGCTCGGCCAGCTCGCTCTCGTCGAGCCCTTCGGCCCGGTAGTGCTTGCGCATCGCGGCGGGATCGGGACCGGGGGCGAGAGGGTGATCGTGATCGTCCACACGGTCATCTTGCCGTATCGAAGGCGGCACCCAAGAGTTATGGCACTGAGTGCCGCACACCCTCCCCAAACCTGGCACTCAGGGATATCGTGCTGGAACCACATCGGGTGCGCGGTTGGGTGACCACCAACCGCACGGGGCATCACCGGGGCACCACCGGGATGCGGGACGACCGCACACCACCCCCGGCCCCCACCCCGTACCCCCTGTCGCACACATCACGAGGAGCCGCCTGATGTCCGACTTCGTACCCGGGCTCGAAGGAGTCGTCGCGTTCGAGACGGAGATCGCCGAACCGGACAAGGAGGGCGGCGCACTCCGGTACCGAGGCGTCGACATCGAGGATCTGGTCGGCCATGTCTCCTTCGGCAACGTCTGGGGGCTGCTCGTCGACGGCGCCTTCAACCCCGGCCTGCCGCCCGCCGAACCGTTCCCGATCCCGGTCCACTCCGGCGACATCCGCGTCGACGTCCAGTCCGCGCTGGCCATGCTGGCGCCGGTGTGGGGCCTGAAACCCCTCCTGGACATCGACGAGCAGCAGGCCCGCGAGGACCTGGCCCGAGGCGCCGTCATGGCCCTGTCGTACGTCGCCCAGTCCGCCCGTGGCCAGGGCCTGCCCATGGTTCCCCAGCGCGAGATCGACAAGGCCCAGTCCGTCGTCGAACGCTTCATGATCCGCTGGCGCGGCGAGCCCGACCCCAAGCACGTGGCGGCGGTGGACGCCTACTGGACCTCTGCGGCCGAGCACGGCATGAACGCGTCCACGTTCACGGCGAGGGTCATCGCCTCGACGGGCGCGGACGTGGCGGCGGCACTCTCGGGCGCCGTAGGAGCGATGAGCGGCCCCCTGCACGGCGGCGCCCCCTCCCGCGTCCTCGGCATGATCGAGGAGATCGAGCGCACGGGCGACGCCGAGGCGTACGTACGACAGGCCCTGGACAAGGGCGAACGCCTCATGGGCTTCGGCCACCGCGTCTACCGCGCCGAGGACCCCCGGGCCCGTGTCCTGCGCCGCACCGCCCGCGATCTGGGCGCCCCCCGCTTCGAGGTCGCCGAGGCCCTGGAGAAGGCCGCCCTCGCGGAACTCCACGCCCGCCGCCCCGACCGCGTCCTCGCCACCAACGTCGAGTTCTGGGCAGCCATCGTCCTCGACTTCGCCGAGGTCCCGGCCCACATGTTCACGTCCATGTTCACCTGCGCCCGCACGGCCGGCTGGTCCGCCCACATCCTCGAACAGAAGCGCACCGGCCGCCTCGTCCGCCCCTCCGCCCGCTACGTCGGCCCCGGCACCCGCAACCCCCGCGCGATCGAAGGCTACGAGGACATCGCCCGCTGACGACACAAGAGCGCCGCGAACGCAGACGACCCGCGGGCTCTGGTCCCCGGCCTGACGGCCGGGAGCCGGCCGGACGTACCGGCGAGCCCGCGGGTCGGGTGACTGCATTGGATTGGGCCGGCTGCACGCTCAGCTCACGTGCTGGTCCGGCACCGCACTCGGTGTGGTGACAGGCCGTTAGCCCGCAGCCACCTCGCGCGTCCGGGTTTCATACATGTACCCGATCACCTCCTTTCGGCGTGCGCCCCACCTTAGGAAGCGGTCGGGAGGTGCTCAAGCGATTTTCCGAGAGGATTCTCGGCCGGTTCGCGGCGTTGCTGCCGGCTGCTCGCTGCTCCTCAGAGCCGGGGGCCCGTGTGCAGTACGGCGAACGGTGCGTGGGCGCTGGTGCTGTCCGGCAGGGTCCAGTGGCCGATGACCTGGCCCGTTGCGCCTTCCGGGAGGTCGATCGGGCCGTCCGGGGCGGGGTGCAGGACTCGGTTCAGGCGTAGGGCGGTGGCGGGCTGGACGGACAGTTCGGTGCCGTTTTCGTCGTCCTCGGCGGCGGCGGTGGTGGGGAGGTCGGGGAGGGCGGGGCCCTTGTAGGAGTGGGTGACCTCGTGGTCCGGGGTGTCGGTGAGGCTCTGGGCCTGGGCTTCGGCGCGGCCCTCGAACAGGGCGAGGAGCTGGGTGATCAGCACCGGGTCGTGGCAGCCGTCGTAGGCCCAGCGTTGGCCCAGTACGCCGTGTTCCATGGTGCCGATGAGGGCGTGGTCGGCGCCGTCGAGGGGGGCGCCGCGGTAGGTGAGGGGGGCCAGGTAGTGGACCGGGGCGGGGCCGGAGGTGTCGGTGGCCACCATGAACTCGATGCCGACCTCGCCCGCGGGGTCGTCGAGCCGGAAGCCGCCGGCCTTGGTCAGCTCCGGTTCGGCGGGGCCGCCGACGTACCACGGGCGGGTGGGGAGCCAGGAGGTGAGGAGTTCGACCTTGGTGGGCTTGAGGGTGGTGTGGTGGATGAGGGCCATGGTCGGGATTGTCGTCCGGGCCGCCGAGCGGATGCGAGCCCTCCACTTCTCGGGAGCGCCGGGAGCGCCGGGAGCGCCGGGAGGGCCGAGAGGGCCGGGAGGGCCGTGGGGGCTCACGGAGAG
Source organism: Streptomyces sp. NPDC002845 (assembly GCF_053591955.1). Lineage (NCBI taxonomy): Bacteria > Bacillati > Actinomycetota > Actinomycetes > Kitasatosporales > Streptomycetaceae > Streptomyces > Streptomyces sp. NPDC002845. The sequence continues at coordinate 118,485 of NZ_JBSFUU010000014.1, forward strand.
AGTGGCTCACTCCCTTGGACTCAACGCCTCCAGATCCAGCGCGGCGGCGATCCGTACCGCCACATCCTCCGCGTACACGGCATCGGCCCGCTCGAACTGGCTCCGCCCCGCCCCGCGCAGGAACGTGACGACGCCGAGCGTGCGCCCCCGGCTGCGCAGGACGGCGCACAGGACGTGGACGGAGTCGGCGGGCCACTGCCGGGCCCGGGCCCATTCGCGGGCGGCCTCCGGGTCGGCGGTGCCGGCGCCGGCGCGTACCGAGCCGATGCGTTCGACGCACTGGAGGGCGGGGTGGCCGTCGGGGTAGCGGACCGGGATTCCCGCGTGCCCGGCGAGGTGGCTGGGGCCGGGGGAGCCGGAGGGGGTGGCGGCGGCGCGGACGAGCCGTACGGGCTCCTCGCGGCCGTGTGCCGCCGCGCCGCCGGCGACGCGGTCGATGAGGGCGTGGTCGGCGAAGCCGGCGAGGGCGAAGTCGAGGTGGACGGTGGCGGCCTCGCCGGGGTCCTCGCACTCGGCGGCGGCGCGGGCGGCGCGGTGAAGCTGGTTGGTGCGGAAGCGCAGGAGGGCGGCCTCCTGCTCGCTCTGCCGGGCCTCGGTCATGTCCTGGAAGAGCCAGCCGACACCGAGCGGCACGGGCTCCTCGGTCAGGGGTGAGGCGAGGCGGAGGAAGCCGCTGCGCCAGCAGCGCCGTTTCTCGCCCTCGGGTGTGCGTACGCCGACCCAGATCTCGGCGGGCGCGGGCGGGGCGCCCTCGGCGAGTACGTGGGTGAGGGCGTTCTCCAGTTCCTCGACGCCCTGGGTGAGCAGCTCGCCGAGCGGGCGCCCGAGGGCGGCCGTACGGCCGACGCCCAGCGCCCGGGCCGCGTACGGGTTGACGACGGCGGGCCGCAGGTCGACGTCGACGAGTACGACACCCCAGCCGGCGTCCTCGAACAGGGCCTCGCTCAGCGCGATGGACCGCTCCAGGTCGATCTGGGCGTGCACCTCGCTGAAGGCGCAGTACACCCCGGCGGGCTTCCCGTCCGGCCCGCGTACGGCGGCGGACTGGGTCCGTACGAGCACCCGCCCCCCGTCCTTCGTCAGCAGCGCGAACTCGTGCACCTGCCTGCCGGGCGCGTGCATCGCCGCCATCAGCCGCGACTCGACCTCCTCGGCGTCCGCGGTCCGTACGGCCCACCCGGCGAACCCGCGCCGTCCCACGGCCTCCTCCGCCGTCCACCCGAGGATCCGCTCGGCCTCGCGGTTCCAGTGGGTGACGACCCCGTCGGCGTCGAAGGCGCACAGGGCCGCGTCCATCCCGTCCAGCAGCGCGGCGAGCAGATCCGAGCCGTCCGGCTCGGGCTCGTCCGGCCCCAGTTCGTCCGTGGTCCCACTACGGCGGGAAGCACTCACCTGGACCCCCTGCAGGCTGCGTCCGCACGTACGGCGCGGCGGTTCGCTCACTTGCAATCATTCAACTCGAACGTGACCCAGCCCACATCGGGTTCCCACAAGATTGAGGGAAATCGTTGTACACCGAATTTCCACCCCACTCTTCCCGCGATCCCCGCCCCGGACACCCGCCCTGGACCCCTGCCCTGGACCCCTGCCCCGGACACCCGCCCCGGACACCCGCCCCGGACACCCGCCCCGGACACCGGGGCCGGACGCGGGGGCAGGCCTCAGTTCCAGAAGATCCGCTCCCCGTACTCCCGCACCACCCGCGCGTTCCACTCGTGCCCCCCGTCCACGTTCCCCGACCGCAGGAGCGGGGGCTCGATGCCGCGGTCGGCGAGGGTGCCCGCCGCCGTGGCCATGACGGCCTGGAGGAGGGCCGACGCCACGACCGTGGAGGCGGGGGCGAAGGGGGCGGAGATGGTGTCGGCGGTGAGTTCGGCGTCGCCGGGGGCGATCTTGGAGTCGAGGACGAGGTCGCAGTGGTCCTTGAGGAAGGTGCCCGAGGCGTGACGGGACGTCGTCTCCGAGGCGTACGACACCGACGTGACGCCGATGACCCTGACGCCCAGGGCGCGGGCCTTCGTCGCCATTTCCACGGGCAGGGCGTTGCGGCCGGAGAGGGAGATGATCACCAGGAGGTCCCCGGAGCGGAGCGGGCCGGTGTCGAGGACGGCGCTCGCCAGGCCGTCGACCCGTTCCAGGGCGGAGCCCAGCGTGGCGGGCACGACGTCCACGCCGACGAGACCCGGGACGGCGAGGAGGTTCATGAGGGCCAGGCCGCCCGCGCGGTAGACGATGTCCTGGGCGGCGAGGGAGGAGTGGCCGGCGCCGAAGGCGAAGAGGCGGCCGCTGTCGGCGACGGTGTCCGCGATCAGCGTGCCGGCCGCCGCGACGGTCTCCGCCTCCTCCTCGCGCACCCGCCGCAGCAGGCCGATCGCGGCGTCGAAGTACTGCTCGGCCAGCGTGCTGTCACTCATCCTTGAATCCTCCCCCAGTTGAAGCAGAGGGATTCCTGGCTCACGCTGCCTGCGGGTGAGCGACCCAACAGGTCTTCCACGATCAACACCAGCCGGGTTGAAACCAGCCCGGTTTGATACGGCAAAGCTTGGAGGTGCATGTGCTGTCTTGGCTCTCGATCAGCACGGTGTACGCGCTTGGTTCTCGCGACGCACAGCGTGCAGCTTACCCGATCAGGTGGACGGTGTTTTGCCCTGGGGGCAAAACACCGCATCCGGCCCTGCTCCGCAGGAGTCCGAAGTCGTAACGCCTTGGTTCCAACGGCGCGGCACGGTTGTCGGTGGGGTGCGGCAGAATTGATGTCAGGGCCAGCGCACGAGCCGGTGAGCCGTTGGAGCCTCCGGCAATTCTCATCGAGGGGCACGTATGTCCGGACTGATCGATACGACGGAGATGTATCTCCGCACCATCCTCGAACTGGAAGAGGAAGGTGTGGTCCCGATGCGCGCCCGGATCGCCGAGCGGCTCGACCAGAGCGGCCCGACCGTCAGTCAGACGGTGGCGCGCATGGAGCGTGACGGGCTGCTGTCCGTCGCCTCCGACCGTCATCTGGAGCTGACCGACGAGGGCCGCCGTCTTGCCACGCGCGTGATGCGCAAGCACCGGCTCGCCGAGTGTCTGCTCGTCGACGTGATCGGTCTGGAGTGGGAGCAGGTGCACGCCGAGGCCTGCCGCTGGGAGCACGTGATGAGCGAGGCCGTGGAGCGCCGCGTGCTCGAACTGCTCCGCCACCCCACGGAGTCGCCGTACGGCAACCCGATCCCGGGTCTGGAGGAGCTGGGCGAGAAGGCCGAGGTCGACCCGTTCCTGGACGAGGGAATGGTGTCGCTGGCGGACCTCGACCCGGGCACGGACGGCAAGACCGTCGTCGTACGGCGCATCGGCGAGCCCATCCAGACGGACGCCCAGCTGATGTACACGCTGCGGCGGGCGGGCGTACAGCCCGGTTCCGTGGTGAGCGTGACCGAGGCGGCGGGCGGTGTGCTCGTCGGCAGCGGCGGCGAGGCGGCGGAGCTGGAGGCGGACATCGCGTCCCACGTGTTCGTGGCGAAGCGCTGAGGGGCCCTGGCGTCCTGGGCTTCCCGGACCCCGGCCTTCCGCAGGGCCGGACGGCCGGGCGGCCAGACTCGCCCTACGCCTGGTCGACGCCCCGAGGTCGTCAACTCCCGGGCTTCAAGGGACAGTTGAGGCGTCGCCGCGTCGGCCCCGAATCCGGGATTCCGTACACCGAAACCCAAGATTCAGTGGTCTGAATCGCAGCGCTCGGGCCGTTCGCATGCGAGGCTTGCGCATGAGGCATATGACCTGAGGGCTCTTGGCCGCACCGGACAGCGATGTCACGGCGGCCGGGGAGGGGGCGGGCGGATGTGCCGCGGAGTTGTGGAGGGCCCCGGCGCCCTAGGGCGCCGGGGCCTGTCCTCCCCTGTGTTGACCCGGAGCCCCGAGCTCCCAGGGTCATCCCCCTCGGACCGGTTTCCCCGATCGGTCCGCCTCCCGCTGAAGATCTCCCCTCGGTGGCGGCGGGCAATCCTTGGGGGAGGTCACTCGAAGGAGGGGTGTTGCCGCCAGAAAGAGCATTTCCGAATGCGTGTTCGATAGCGTAGGGCTTGTGTGTGCGGGCGTCCGTACAACCGTTCCCCGGAGCGGCCTGTGACCCCGTACGTGACGGAACGGACCGGACGCACGCTGAAACAATCAGCGCTCACCGTGACAGGACGTGCGCGCAGCAACGACCAGCAGGAGCAACAACCAGCAGGAGCAGCAGCTAGGACAGCGGTACGACGAGTGGACCGGCCGGCCCCGAGCGGAAGCGAAAGGCGGGAACGAGCGGTCCGAGCGGAGCCTGGGGGGTGCCAATGGCGCGGCGCATCGACGTGACCGGAGCGGGCGGTGTACGTCTTGCTGCCTGGGAGTTCGGCGACCCGCCCAAGACCGGGGAGGGAGCGCCACGGCCGGGGGTGCTGTTACTGCACGGCTTGATGGGCCGTGCCTCGCACTGGGCGCCGACCGCCCGCTGGCTCTCCGAGCGGCACCGCGCCGTCGCCCTCGACCAGCGCGGCCACGGCCGGAGCGACAAGCTGCCCGAGGCCGCCTACACCCGCGAGGCCTACGTCGAGGACGCCGAGGCCGCCCTCGAACAGCTCGGCCTCGGCCCGGCCGTCCTCATCGGCCACGCCATGGGCGCCCTGACCGCCTGGCAGCTCGCCGCCAAGCGCCCCGACCTGGTTCGCGCCCTGGTCATCTGCGACATGCGGGCCTCCGCGCTCGGCGCCGCCTCCCAGCGGGAGTGGGAGAACTGGTTCAAGGCCTGGCCCGTCCCCTTCGCCACCCTCGCCGACGTCCGCAAGTGGTTCGGCGAGGACGACCCCTGGGTGGAGCGCCCCAACCCCACCCGCGGCGAGTTCTACGCCGAGGTCATGCACGAGTGCGAGGACGGCTGGCGCCCCGTCTTCGACCCCGAGCAGATGCTCAAGTCCCGCCAGACCTGGGTCTACGACCCCCACTGGGAAGAGCTCGCCCAGGTCCAGTGCCCCGCCCTCGTCGTCCGCGGCCTCGACGGCGAACTCGGCCGCGCCGAGTCCCAGGAAATGGTCCGCGTCCTCCCTCGCGGCCAGTACGCCGAGATCGCCGACGCCGGCCACCTCATCCACTACGACCAGCCCGACGCGTGGCGCGCCGCGATCGAACCGTTCCTGGACGAGATGCTCCCGAGCTGAGCCGTTCGGAGCACGTGTTGCTCGGGGGCTCCGTAAGAGCCTGCGTCAAAACCCAGGCTCTAAGCTGTGCCCGCGCGGCGGATGCCGCGTGGCCGATCCGTCGCGGGGTCCCCTGCCCGGCCTCGTCCGCTCACCCCTTGCTGACCGCCGCCAGGATCTCCGGCAGGCGCCCCGCCGTCCGAGGCGCGGCCAGCCGCAGCCCCAGCACCGTGATCCCCGCCCCGTACGCCGTGCCCAGCGGCAGCAGCAGCCAGGTCCAGGTGTCGCCGCCCGCGGTCACGTTCAGCCAGATCGTCAGCGCGATGACGGGGACGCACAGCAGAGCGGCGGCGACCATGCCGCCGAAGATGGAGATCCAGACGAGGCCGGCCTGCCCGGGGGCCACGTTCTTGTGGCCCTCCTGGGGGATGGAGTACGGGAAGCGGGCCGAGGACCAGGCGCCGGTGGCGAGCATCGCGCCGAGGAGAGCGAAGGAGAGGCCGAGGGCCTCGGGCAGCGCGGCCCAGTCGCCGAGGAGAGAGGCGGTCAGGACGGTCACGAACGTCGCGTACGGCAGGGTGATCAGGAGCAACGCCAGGGCCCGCCCGCGCAGTTCGACGTAGGCGTCCCGGGTGGAGGAGATCGTCATGGCGACCATCCAGAACGCGGAGGTGTCCTGACCGAACTGGTTGTACATCAGGATGCCGAGCATCCCGGCGGCGAAGCAGGCGAAGTAGATCGAGCCGGTGCCCTGCAGGGCGTTGAAGACGGGGACGATCAGCCCGATCGCCAGCGACGTCACCCACGCGGCCTTGGTCTTGGGGTCGCGCCACACGTACCGCAGGGCGCGCTCCATCGTCGTACCCGTGCGGCCCGCCGGGAGCAGCCGGCCCAGCCCCCGCGACCCGGTCCGCTCCCGCGCGCCGGACTCGGGGACCTGAAGGGTGGAGGAGTCCGGGGAGGTCATCAGCCGGGTCAGCGTGCGCGACCAGAGGACCACCAGCCCCGCCAACGCACCCGCGCTCAGGGCGAGTTGGGCCACCCCGACGCCGTACGCCCCCTCGCTCACCGCGTCCACCGCCGCGATCGCCGAGGACGGCGGGAGCCACCCCACCACCTCGGCCGCCGGATCGAGCTGCCCGAGCCCGGCCGAACTCAGCCGCTGCGCACCGAAGTTGACGACCTGCGCCCCCACCGCGATCACCAGACCGCTCAGCACCGCCAGATCGCGCCCCTTGCGGCTGGTCAGCAGCCGGATGTTGGCGGCGGCGACGGCCCGTGCGAGGGCGACACAGACGAGCAGCCCGAGCGGTACGGCGACCACGGCGGTGACGTACGCCGCCGCCCCGCGCGCCACCGCGATCACCGAGCCGACGAACAGGCACAGCGTGAACAGCGGCCCTATCCCCACCAGCGAGGCCACCAGCAGCGCCCGCACGAGCGGCCGTGGCCGCAGCGGCAGCATCACCAGCCGGGTCGGATCGAGCGTCTCGTCGCCGCTCGGGAAGAACAGCGGCATCACCGCCCAGCCCAGCGCCATCACGGCCACCAGCAGCACGGTCACCGAGTCCGCGTGCGCGTTCCCGCGCAGCGCGATCAGCCCGAGCAGTTGCAGCGCGGCGAAGAGGAGAGCGACGACCATGGACGACACATACGCGGCCCGCCGCCCGGCCGACTGCCGCAGCCCGTTGCGCAACAGCGACAGCTTCAGCCGTACGACGACGGAGGTGACGGACGCGACACCGGCACCGGTCGCCGCGCTCATCGCGCCCCGCCGCCCAGCCAGTCCAGGTCCGACCCGGTGTTCCGGCCGTTCGCGCCCACCAGTTCCAGGAACGCCTGTTGCAGCGAGGGCGCGTCCCCGCGTACGTCCGCGAGCGGGCCGTGCGCGCGGATGCGGCCCGCGGCCATGACGGCCACCCAGTCGCACAGTGACTCGACGAGTTCCATGACGTGCGAGGAGAAGACCACGGTGGCGCCGGACGCCGTGTACCGCTCCAGGACGCCCCGGATCGTCTGCGCCGACACCGGGTCGACGCCCTCGAACGGCTCGTCCAGGAACAGGACTTCGGGGTTGTGGAGGAGCGCCGCCGCAAGCCCGATCTTCTTGCGCATGCCCGTCGAGTAGTCCACGACGAGCTTGTGCTGGGCGCCCGCGAGGTCGAGCACGTCGAGGAGCTGGGTGGCCCGCTTGTCGACCTCGGCGCCGGGCAGGCCGCGCAACCTGCCCGTGTACGCGAGGAGTTCACGCCCGGAGAGCCGTTCGAAGAGCCGCAGCCCCTCCGGGAGCACACCGATGCGGGCCTTCACCTCGACCGGGTCCCGCCACACGTCGTGCCCGACGACCTCGACGGTGCCCTGGTCGGGCCGGAGCAGTCCCGTCACCATCGAGAGGGTGGTGGTCTTCCCCGCCCCGTTCGGCCCGACCAGCCCGATGAACCGTCCGGCCGGCAACTCCAGATCGACCCCCGCGACGGCCACCTGCTGCCCGAACCGCTTCCAGAGCCCCCGCACATGTACGGCGGCGGCACCCACCCCTGCTGTTTCGGTCATGGGATCACACGATACGAGGGGGCGGCCCCGTTAGGGGCGCGCCCGTAGGGGGCGCGGGGCTGTGACACATGCGGCTCCGCCGCGTGGGCGCGAGCAACCACGACTCACCCGCAGCCGCGAAACCGACGAGCAGCCCCTCCCTGGCGCGCTACCAGCTACCGCCGCCCATCCCTACCGCAGGCATACGCCAACGGCGAGATCAACTCCTCCGCATCCGGCAGCCACCGATTCGCGGGCGTGGGCCGCCGGGCCCACTGCACCGCCCCCCGCGACCCGTACCGCGTCGGCGGAGCCGCCACGTACTCGCCCTCGCCGAGCGCGACCAGGTCGAGGGAGAGTGGGGACCAGCCCAACTTCCGTACGAGATCAGGGGCTTTCACCGACGCACCCGGCAGCACGAAGAACTGCATACGCCGGTCCGGCGTCCAGGTCACCGGCCCGAGCGTGAGTTCCATGCGCTCCATCCGGGCCAGCGCCAGCAGCCCCGCGGTCTCGGGCACGTCGATCGCGTCGAACGTACGGCCGGTCGGCAACAGAATTGAGGCGGCCGGCTGCTTGGACCACATCCGGCGGGCGACGGTGGCGCTGCCCGTCGCCTGGGTCGCCCAGTCTTCGCGCGCTGGATGCGCGCCGGGCAGAGCGCACGCCGGCTGGCCGCACGAGCAGTGCTGCACCCCGTCGACGGCTTCCAGCCAGGTGCCCGGGGACACGTCCCAGTGGCGCTCTTCGGCGTAACGAACGGCGGCTTCCAGGAGCGACTCGCCGCGCTGCTTAGGGATGTGGGCAGCTTCAGGGCCCGCGATGGTCTCTTCCACGATGAGCACAACTCTAGCCGTCATCAGGGGTTACGGATGTCACATGCGCGGGGGAGGAGCACCGTTCTTCCGCTCGGGGCGCATGGATGCACGTATGGGGGCGCGCGGGAGGAACGACAGCGCGGCTGGGTAACCACATATGGGGGGACAGCATGCGTCTTTACCCCGGCAATCCTCGCATGTCCCGCATTGTCGGCATGTCCGCGGGGCATTGATCTTCGAGGCCGGAACTTTTCGTTCCCGACCTGGCTCTCGCGAGAGCGGAGGGGTTCGGTCCGCTGAAGACACGTCAACTCGGTGCATGGGCAGGCACCGCAGCCACATGGCGAGCGAGCCGAAGGGGCGCCCACAGACCTTCGCGCCCCGGAGGCGAGCCGCTGGAAAGCAGGGGGTACGCCATGGCCGCTAGGCCGCTAGTCACGCGGCAGCCGAACGAACGGCTGCAGGCGCTCATTCAGGAAGCGGGCTGCTCCAACGCGGGGCTCGCCCGCCGGGTCAACATGTGCGGCGCGGAACACGGTCTGGATCTGCGCTACGACAAGACGTCCGTGGCGCGCTGGCTGCGCGGACAGCAGCCGCGGGGCCGGGCGCCCGCCATCATCGCCGAGGCCCTGGGCCGCAAGCTGGGCCGTACGGTCACGATCGACGAGATCGGGATGGCCAACGGCAAGAACCTGGCGTCGGGCGTGGGGCTGCAGTTCTCGCCGACCGTCCTCGGCGCCATCGAGCAGGTGTGTGAGCTGTGGCGCAGTGACGTGGGCCGCCGGGACTTCCTCACCGGTTCCTCCGTCGCCGCCTCCGCGCTCGTCGAGCCCAGCCGCGACTGGCTGATCTCCACACCCGACTCCCAGGTCGCGCGCTCGGCCGGGCCCCGGGTCGGGCTGTCCGACGTGGCGGCCGTGAAGGCGATGACGCAGGCGCTGGTCGACCTCGACCACCAGTACGGCAGCGGGCATGTGCGCCCGGTCGTCGTGCACTACCTGAACAGTGTCGTCTCCGGGCTGCTGGCGGGCTCGTACCGGGAAGCGGTCGGGCGCGAACTCTTCGCCGCAGTCGCCCGGTTGACGGAACTCGCGGGGTACATGGCCGTCGACACCGGCCAACCCGGTCTCGCCCAGCGGTACTACATCCAGGCGCTGCGGCTCGCGCAGGCGGCGGGCGACCGCGGATACGGCGGATACGTGCTCGCCGCCTCCATGAGTCACCTCGCCGCGCAGCTCGGAAACCCGCGTGAGATCTCGCAGTTGGCACGGGCGGCGCAAGAGGGCGCACGGGGGCGCGCGACCCCGCGCGCGGAGTCGATGTTCTACGCGGCCGAGGCGCGCGGGCACGCCCTCATGGGCGACGCGCGGTCCGCCCAGGCGGCGTCCGGGCGCGCGGTCGCGGCCATGGAGGCGGCCGAACCGTCCTCCGGGGACGACCCGGCGTGGATCCGGCACTTCGACGAGGCGTATCTGGCCGACGAGTTGGCGCATTGCCACCGCGACCTCGGACAGGCCGAGGCGGCGGCGCGGCGTGCGGAGGAGTCCCTCGCCGGGCACCCCGAGTCGCGGGCCCGCCGCCGGGCGATCGGCCTCGTGCTGCTCGCGACGGCACAGGTGCAGAAGCGCGAGGTCGAACAGGCCTGCCACACCGGCACGAAGGCCGTCGAACTGCTCGGCACCCTGCGGTCCAACCGCGGCGCCGAGTACCTGGACGACTTCCAGCAGCGGCTGGAACCGTTCCGGAACGAGCCGGTGGTGCGGGAGTTCGGGGCGCGGATGGAGTTGCAGGCCGCGGCCTGAGCGGTGCGTGTGAACGTACGGGGAATGGCTGATTGCTGACGGGGCGCTGACGGGCGGCTGGTGAAAGGAGGTTGTGCGAGGGGTGTGTGCGGCACGCCGCGCGCCGTTTTGTTAGTGGCGTCACAGGGGTAGGGGTCACAGGCTGTGCTGCATGGCACCGGGTTGTGGGGACCGGGTAGCGTGAGCCGACGATTCCGAAGGTCCCCCATTCGTAGGAGTCCCGGTGACGCAGAGTGGACAGGGCGAGGAGCCCTCGGCGCGGATACCGCGCGAAGGCATCGTGCTGCCCTCCGACGGCGGGGCGCCCCTCCTCCCCGGCGAGCAGCAGGCCGCCATCCCGCCCGCCCCGGCCCCCGGCCCCTCCTGGGACCAGCCCTGGGGCCCCGACCAGTCGGCGGCCCCCGCCCCGCCCCCGGCCCAGCCCTGGGACGCCCCCGGGGCGCCGCAGCAGCAGTGGGGTGCGCAGGGGGCGACGCCAGGGTGGGGCGAGCCGCAGGGGCAGCATGCGTCTGCGGGGCCGATGCCGCCGCAGGGTCAGCAGCAGCCGTCCGCGGGAGCGCTGCCGCCTGAGGCTGAGGGGGCGCAGCAGGGGTCGTACGGGGGTGGGCAGCCGTGGTACGGGGCTCAGGGGTACGGCGCTCCGGGGGCCGCTCATGGGGATCCCGGTGTGTCCGGTGTTCCCGGTGCTTCTGGTGCTTCCGGTCAGGCTGGGCCCATGCCTCCCGTCGCGGCGCCTGTGGACGAGGGGGCCACGCAGTACATACCCCCGGTGGCGGCGGCCCCGGTGGACGAGGGGGCGACCCAGTACATACCGCCGGTCGCAGCCGCCCCTGCCGCTGCTCCTGCCCCCGTGCCCGAGGCCGCCACGCAGTACCTCCCGCCGGTCGGTCCGGGGGCCATGCCGCCCGAGACGCAGTCCGAGGCGACGCAGTACTTGGGGCACGCCCAGCACCCCGGGGCGGGCCCGCTGCCGCCCACCGCGAACCCCTCGCACCCGGACGCCGAGGCCACGCAGTACATCGCGCCGGTGCCGTCCGCGCCGCCGTACGGGCAGGGCGGGCCTCACGGTGCGCCCGGTGGGCAGCAGGCGCCGGACGTCTTCGACAGCCTCTTCCGGAACGAGCCGGGCGGTGGCGTCGGCGGTGGAGGCGGAGGTGGTGCGGGTGCGGCGCCGACGCAGCATCTGCCGCCGTACCAGGCCGGGCCGCCCCCCTTCCAGGCCGCGCAGCCCCCGTACAGCCCTGGTGGGCGGGCCGCGGCTCGGCAGGACGAGGGTGGTGGGGGTCGTACGAGATCCCGGGTGCCGTTGATCGCGGTGGTCGGGGTCGGTATCGCCGCACTCGGCATCGGCGCGGGGGCTCTGCTCAGCGGTGGTGGCGACGACCAGCAGGCCGACAACACGACCGTCGCGGCGACCGTGCCGGCTGCCGAGGACTCGCCCTCCGCGTCGGCGTCCGAGTCCGCCGATCCGGGGGAGGCGCAGGCCGTTGCCCTGGACAAGCTGCTGTCGGACAGCGGTGACAGCCGGAGTGCCGTGATCAAGGCGGTCGCGAACGTCAAGGCCTGCCAGAACCTTCGCCAGGCCGCGAGCGATCTGCGTGACGCGGCCAAGCAGCGCAACGGTCTGGTCACGCGGCTGTCCAAGCTCTCCGTGAACAAGCTGCCCAAGCACCGTGCGCTGACCACCGCACTCAACAACGCCTGGAAGGCCTCCGCCGCCGCCGACAACCACTACGCCGCGTGGGCCGACCAGGTGGCAGCCAAGAAGGGTGCCTGCAAGAAGGGGGAGGCCGCCAGCACCGGCCGGACCCAGGCCGGCAACCGTGAGAGCGGGACGGCGAGTGCGGAGAAGACCAAGGCGGCGCGGTTGTGGAACACGATCGCGTCCAAGTACGGCTTGACCAAGCGCCAAGCTGTGCAGTTGTAAGAGGGCACCCCCGACCACACGGTTGGGGGTGCTTCTTTGTGGCTCCCGATTACGTCGGCTGTACTCCCTCGGGCGCTGCCTCAAAGCTGTACTCGTACCCGATCACAAGTCTGTAGGGCAGGCACCATTCCCCGTACTCGATGACCCCTTGGTCATCCCACAGCCGATGTACTCCCGCGAGGATTGGCGAACCGACTCGGACCCCGAGAAAGTTCGCCTCCCTTTCGTCCGCGTCGCGACTGTGTATGTCGTCACGCCCTGCGGCGACTTGACGGCCGGTAGCTGCCTGAATCTTCGGCAGGAGATCACTCCCCTTCCCCGGAGCAGTTGAAAGGAGTTCCGGCACTGCGGCAGCGAACTGCGCCGGATGCCACGTCACGGCCAACATGAGTCGCTTCTTCCCCTTGCCGGTATGCCATTGGCGACGGACGACCTGATCTCCTTCGTCCAGACCGAAGATCTCTGCGACGTAGACCGGTGGTGCCACCAGCTCGGCGCTCGTCACGATCATGGTCTCGCCCTCACCGAGAACCGATCCGGTTCGCAGTACGCGGGTGATCCGGTCATATGAACTCGGGGCCACCTCGGGAGCGTTGGCGACGAAAGTTCCCCGGCGGGATGTCGTGATGTACCCCTCCACTTGGAGGTGATCAAGGGTGCGTCCCATGGTCGCCACGGCCACCCCCTCTTGCCGGGCAAGTTCACGGATCGGCGGGAGCTTGGCTCCCTCCTCCAGCTCCCCATCGAGGATGCGTCGGCGGATGCGCTCGGCCACTTGCATGTAGGGCGGTTGACGTTCGTCTGGCATGGCGACTCCCGATGTCCTAGGCCACTGCCGAGTGTACTAGGACACGTCGAACGGGCAACTGTGAGGTTTTCGCGAGAGGTTGGCTAGGTGACCTAGGACACTCTATCTTCTGACCTAGGACACATTCGTTACGTGGCCCAGTGGTCACAACTCGGTGATCACGCAAGTACCCCCGCGACGCGGCGAACGTCCGGGGGCGTGGTCCACCAACTGTCTTGGAGTTGATGAACATGGCCGAGCGTAGCGCGGCTGCACTGCACTGGCTTGTGCTGGTCCTGGTGCTCTGGGTTCTGACCCGGGTGTTCCCGGCCACCGGCACTCACCGGAAGGCACCGATGACCATTCGCAAGCCGTTGACCAGGGCAGACGTGAACGATCACGTCCGTCTGGTCGCACGGGTACCTGTCCCGCGGCGGTCGCCGTACAGCACCGACCGGGCACCCCTCGACGGTTCCGCGTCCCGCCTGTCCCGGCCCTGCCTGCCCGCCCTCGACGACATGGTGCCCGAGGCGCTCGTGAGTCCGCGTACGACCCGTGTGCGCCCGTACCTCACGGCGCGGGAAGGCGTCACCCGATGGGGAAGGCGTACCGCCCTGGTGCTGGCCGCAGACTTCGGCCTTGATCTCGACACCCGCAACATCCACGCGGCCCTGGTCGGGGGTGCGGTCCGATGACCCACACGACCGGGAAGAGCAAGGTCAGCACCGACACGGAGTTCATGTCGCCTCACTGCGCGGTAGCGCAGCGTCCCGAGTACGAGCATCTGCACCGCGAGTGCAGGCGGACCAATGATGTACCTCTGCCCCACAGCGGAGGGAAGATCGTGCTGGTGCGTCGCTGCCCGTGCTCCTGTCACGGGAAGGGGGGCACCCGATGAACTCCCAAGCCGGTGTGTCGAGTTGGATGCCGGAACCCCCGTACCGGTCCCCCCGGTGCAGGCTCGGGCAGCACCCCCGGTGCAGGGACGCTGAGCCCAAGGAGAGCGGCGTTCCGGGGGTGCGCATCCTGGTGTGCACGTGCCCGTGCCACCGTCCGTCAAGGTCCTGGTGAGGCAGGCGTGACTGTGAACTCCCTTGAGGCCACGTCGGGTTGGTTCCGGGTGTGCTGGTCGATCCGGAGTGACGGCCGGACGGTCGAGCAGGGCACCCTCACCGGTCGGGACGTGCCCAGCATGCTCGCCAGTCTCCGTGATTACCTGCCGCTGGCCCCTCAGGATGCCGAGACGGTACGGGCCGACGCGGACACCCCCGGAGGGTGGCGCTTCGCGTCGGACACGATCAGCGTGCACACCCACCACACTCCCATCGAGGGGGCGTGGCTGCCTTGCTTCGGGTGCCCTGAGCGGCAGGAGGGGGAGGCGTTGTGATGTCCCACAGGAAGCCGAGGAAGCGCCTGGAGTCGCTCGGGTGGACACTCGCCCTGGTGACCATGTCCGGGGCGGCCCTGGCGCTACTGGTGTACGCGCTCCGCTGACTCCAGACTTGGCCCGCCCGTCGTCTTGAGGGCCGAGTCTGGTTGGACCCCTTCTGTGGTTGGCCGCAGAGGGGGTCTGCTCATGTCCGATCGCGGGCTACTCGTCCACGTTGCCCTTGGCCAACTTGTCCGCCACCCAATTGGGGTCCAGGGAGTCGGCACCCTGAACTGGGCTACCACACCTGGACCACGCTGGCGGAGATGCCCCTCGGCACGCAGAACAAGCCGCTCCGTCACCAGGCACCACATAGAGACCGGGCCGGCAGGCGGGACGGTCCTCGCTGACCGCGCCCATACGCATCAACGGCAGCCTCTGCGCGAGGCGCCGGCGCTGTCCCAGGGGAGCCGGGCACATCCGGTGGAATCGCGTCCCAGGAAATCCCAGAGGCAGACACATTTTTGCAGGTCACAGGGGATGGGATCTCTCATTGTCCCAGTCAACCCCGTCCCTGTGGCCGGGCCAAGGCAAGCGTGGAAACAATCACCTCGGCCCTGCCGGACCTGCGGGGCCTCTCGTCGAGACTGATCAGGAGACCCATGAACTTCCGCGCCAAGACCGCGTCCGTCCTCGGGGCAGCGGCGGTCGCCACCGCCTCCCTCGTGGCGCTGCCCGGCACCGCACATGCCGCATACCCGACATGCAACGGCGTCAAGAACGTGGACACGAGCCATGGAAACGTCCGCCAGCCCTATTACACGGGCACAGGTTCCCGGAACTGCGTCATGGGCGTCGGTACCCGGTCCAGTGCCGTCACTCGCCTCCAGATCGTGCTGCGCAACTGCTACAACCAGGACCTCACCGCCGACGGCAGGTACGGCTCAAGTACCAGCAGCGCCGTGAAGTACGTCCAGAGGTACGAAGGCCTCTCCAGCAGCGACATCGACGGCGTCTACGGGCCGCTGACCCGCAAGGCCATGAAATGGCACACGAGCAGCGGCATCTGCATCCGCCCGGCCATCTAGCTTGATCTTTGACCTGTGCGGCGGGGCCGTGGGGTGGTTGACTTCTTCGCTTGTCGTTTGGCCGGCTGCGTTTTTGAGGGGCCGAAGGGGCGCAGCCCCTGGAGGATGGGACAGGTAAGGGCGGCCGGGGCGGGAAACAGGGCTCAGTCGATGTCGTTCGCGTTTTCCAGGGTCTTCAGGACGTTCACGAAGCCCTGTCGGGCGGACACGAGCCGCCCGTCGCGGACGATCTGGAAGGTCACGTCCGCGTTGATGAGGCGAGGAAAATCACCGGCGGCGATGAGGTCCTCGAAGCGCCAGCGGAGGGTGGGGGTGAGACCACGGGTGTTGACCTGGAGACCGTCGTCGAGGGTGCGGCGGATGGTACGGGAGGTCACCTCGCCCTCCCCGATTTCTTCGAGCACGTCCTTGAGGACGCCGTACGCGATCCACGTGGTCTGGACACCGGGATCGGCGGGATCGATGCGGTTGTCGCCGAAGGCCTGCTCGCGGATCACCCGGTTCATCGTGTTCCACCGGGAGTCCGTGGACACCGGATACCAGCCGGTGACGTACGAACCCTCGTACGGCCCGGACTTGCCCCCGCTCTGATTGATGAGGCTCTGGTCGATGCTGCCGAGCACGGTGGCGGTACGGACCTCGGGATAGTCCTCGCGGTTGCGGCGGAAGGAGTCCATGAACGTGTCGGTACGGTCACCGAGCGCCGGAACGACACAGCCGGTCTCCTCGGGATCGGCGGAGGCCCGCCGCAACGCCTGCCGTGCCTGGTCCCCGTACTCGCTCGCGTCCTCGGGCGCCAGCTGGTCGACGGCGACCGCGTGCCCCCCGGACAGCAGCCCGGAGTCGAGTATCTCCGGCAGCTGGTCGCCGGCGAGCGAGTCGGGTCGGACCAGGGTGACGGGGCCGCAGTCCTTGGCGAGCTGTTCGCCGAGGCCGGCCAGGAGCGCGGGCTGGCCGCCGTTGACCGGGTAGGACAGGGGACTGGTGAACTCGTCGTCGGTGACGCCGTACCCGCCGATGTACGGAATCCCGGCCCCCTCCAGCGGGGAGAGGAACGCGCGGCTGTGCTGGCTGTAGGAGCCGACGACCGCGACGACGTCCGACTTGACCGCCTTGCGGGCGCACCGCGCGGCCTCCCTGTTGTTGTTGCGCTCGTTGCAGGTGATGACCTTGAGTTCGCGGCCGTTGATGCCGCCCTGGGAGTTGATCCAGCGCGCGTACGCCTTGGCCATGGCCGGCATGCCGGGCTTGTTGGTGGCGGCGGTCCCCTCCGGTGCCCAGGTCATGACAGTGACGGGGCCGTCCCCGGAACCCCCCGTGGTACCAGGGATGACCCCGCACCCGACAGCGAGCGACGCACACGCCGCCAACGCGGTGGCTCTGAAGGGGCGGGTGGGGCGAGGGCGGCGGACAGGGCTGAACGTGCGTCGACTGCCGGTCATGGACACGCACCATTCCGCCACATCGCTAACCCAGGCGTGCCCGATGGTCAACTTTCGGTGACGGGGAGGTGAATTGCGGGGGGTTGATGATCCGCATTTTGAGGGGAACGTACGATCGATGACCGTGCAAGGTACGGAACCCTCTTCCCGTCGCGGGCGTCGCTCATCCACCATGGGCGGCATGCCACTCAACGACATGCCGTGGTGGCGCTGGCGCAGCAATGTGCGCTCCGCGCTGCACATGCTCTCCGACCCGGTGTTCCAGCGGGACGTCTGGCTGGCCGGTGTGGACGGGTACGGAGACGTCACCGACGCCGTGTACCGCCTGGTCGAGGACACCTGGCTGGACAACTGGTCCGCCGAGAAGTACGTCGGCACGATCTTCCGCGACTCGCAGGAAGCGGCCCTTGTCGACACCGCCGTCCTCCGGGTACTGCGGATCATGCACCAGGTCGGCCCCGACGCGCCCGTCTCCGCCTACGTCGACCACCACGCGTGGCCCGAGGCGGTACGGGCGGCCCGCGACGCCCACGTCCACCTCGCGACGAACGACGGCGACGAACCGGATACGCCGCCACGGACGCTCGAAGTGCTGCAGATCCTGACGAGGACGGCGTAGGGCCACGGGAGGGGGCAGTGGGGGCCGGGGACGGCCGATCCCTGGTCGTCACGTGCCCGTGCGGTGCCCGTGCCGTGCTCGTCCGGACTCGGGACGCTTGGCCCTGGTGGTGCACCTTGTGGGACCCTGTCCGGCATGACTGAGCAGTCCGTCCGTGCCGCCGCGCCCGCCGATCAATACGTCCTCACGCTCTCCTGCCCGGACAAGCAGGGAATCGTGCACGCCGTGTCGAGCTACCTGTTCATGACCGGCTGCAACATCGAGGACAGCCAGCAGTTCGGCGACCACGACACGGGCCTGTTCTTCATGCGCGTCCACTTCTCGGCCGAGGCGCCGGTGACCGTGGAGAAGCTGCGCGCGAGCTTCGCGGCGATCGGTGACTCGTTCCACATGGAGTGGCAGATCAACCGGGCCGAGGAGAAGATGCGGGTCCTCCTCATGGTCAGCAAGTTCGGGCACTGCCTGAACGACCTGCTCTTCCGTGCCCGTATCGGCGCGCTGCCCGTGGAGATCGCGGCGGTGGTGTCCAACCACACCGACTTCGCCGAGCTCGTGGGGTCGTACGACATCCCCTTCCACCACATCCCGGTGACGAAGGACGGCAAGGCGCAGGCGGAGGCGCGGCTCCTGGAGATCGTGCGGGAGGAGAAGGTCGAGCTCGTCGTGCTCGCCCGCTATATGCAGGTCCTCTCCGACGACCTGTGCAAGCAGCTCAGCGGCCGGATCATCAACATCCACCACTCCTTCCTGCCGAGCTTCAAGGGCGCCAAGCCGTACCACCAGGCGCACGTACGGGGCGTGAAGCTGATCGGTGCCACCGCGCACTACGTCACCGCCGACCTCGACGAGGGCCCGATCATCGAGCAGGAGGTCGAGCGCGTGAGCCACGACGTCACCCCGGACCAGCTGGTCGCCATCGGCCGCGACGTCGAGTGCCAGGCCCTGGCCCGCGCCGTGAAGTGGCACGCCGAGCACCGGATCCTGCTGAACGGGCGACGGACGGTGGTCTTCGCGTAGCCGGGCGGCCACGCTGGGGCCGCGCTGCGGGGCATCTGCCGGGGTCGGCCGGAGTCGTGGTCGGCCGTACCGCTGGAGCGGAAGACCACCTTGCGGTGGGGCCGGGAGCCGGGTCGGCCGTAGCCGCAGGCAGACGTGCCGTCGGAGCGGTAGCCCACCGCGCTGCGCCGCCCGGCGTCTGGCTGGTCGGAGCTGCGGGCGGTGGCCGCCCCGAGGAGAGCGGCAACCGGTGAGCGTCCCGACCCCGAACTCAGCCCAGGTGCCGGGTGCCTGAGAAGTTGGCGGCGGGCTACATCCGGCTCAAAGCGGCCGCCGCGCTCAGTACGTCTCTGATCGCCTCCCGGTCGCCCACCTGGCCGGAGGCGGCCTCCTCCGGGGACACGTGGCCGGCGGCCAGGTGGCAGAACTCCACGCCGTCCAGGGCGACGTGCGCCACTTCGTGGTCGGCGGAGCCCACTGACGCGGGGGAGTCGAGGGGGATGAGCCACTCGCCGCCGCCGACGCCCTCGATCTCCAGGCGGAGGCTGCGTCCGGGCGAGCCCGCCGGGACGAGGTGGCGGGTCTGCCGGGGCGGCGGGGCCGCGAGACCGGCGCGGCGGCGCCCGGCCAGGGCGGCGGGCAGCTTCCGGGCGGCCAGGTCGATCATCTTGTACAGGTGGCGCGGGGCGGGCGGCCCGTACGGGTAGTCCACCGCCTCCGCGATGTCGCCCGCGTGGACCCAGCACTCGAAGGCCCGGTCCAGCATCGCGTCGTGCAGGGGCAGCTCGAAGCGGCCGTACGACACGGACAGCCGCGCGGAGTCGCCGGGGGCGCCGCCCGTGAACGACACCGTGCGGACGAGGTTGTGGCTCTGTTCGCGCCACAGCCCGCGTACGGAGCTGGTGGGCGGGAAGCGGGAGGCGCTCCAGTACGCCTCGGTGCGGGACTCGGGCGTCGATTCCCCGGTTTCCCCGGTTTCCCCGGTTCTTCCGGTTTCCCCGGCCTTACCGGTCTCCCAGGTCTCCCAGTTCTCCCCGGCCTTCCCGCTTTCCCGGGCCTTCCCGAGGCCCTCCGCGTTCAGTGGGTCGTCCAGGCCGAGGGCGACCGCGACGAGCCCGTCTACGGCGAGGAGGTGGGCGATGACCCCGGCAACGGTCGTACGGCGGCTTCTCGGGCCCTCGCTCTCGACGTCCTTGAAGCCCTCGAACCACCTCAGATCCACCGGCGCGTGCCACTCCGCGCCCCCGATGTCCTGGAGCAGCGCGTCCAGGCGGGCGGCTTCCGCGTCGTACGGAGCTGCCCATTCCGGTACGGGGATCCGGGGCGGCCTGCGGTCGAGGCAGCGCTCCAGGACGCGGGTGCGCAGGCCGGGGTCGAGGTCGAGGCTCTCCTCCGAGTGCAGCAGCTCGACGGCCTCGCGCAGCCGCCGCGCCTCGTCCGCGCACGCCCCGCACTCCCCGAGGTGCTCCTCGACGGCGGCCGTCTCCTCCGGCGAGCATGCCGTCAACGCCCACGCCCCGAGCAGTGACTTCAGCACCCGGTGCTCCAACATCAGGGGCGCCCGGGCCGGTTCGGGAAGCGGGAGCCCCGTGTCCTCGACGGAGGCACGCGGCAGCGGTATGCGGGGAGGTCCCCCGGCTGCTCGTCCGTTGTCACCGCCATGACCCTCGTGCCCCTCATACCCCTCGTGCGCCTCGTACCCCTCGCGCCCCTCGTACTCCTCGTACCCTTCATCCTCCTCATCCCCGCCGTGCGCCTCGGAGCGGTCCGCGCCGCCGTTCACGCCGCACCGCCGTATTCGGGCGGGGTCCCGGAGGGGCCCGAGTCGTGGGCGGTGGAGAGGAGTTGGAGGCCGAGGCGCAGGCGGCGGCGGGCCTCGTCCTCGGTGATGCCGAGGTCGGTGGCGGTCTGGCGGTAGTCGCGGCGCTGGAGGTAGGCGCGCTCCAGGGCGGCGCGCAACGGCGTCGGCATGGAGGTCACGATGTAGTCGGCGCGGGCGGCGACCGAGGCGCGGCGGACCTTGCGCTCCAACTCCTCGGTGCTGCCCTGGCCGCCGCCCCCGGCGAGCGCGGCGGTCTCGTCGGCGCGCAGGCGCTGGACGGCGAGGCGGTGCGTCAGGGAGGCGACCCAGGAGCGCAGAGGGCCCTGCTTGGGGTCGTACGCGTCCGGGTTCTCCCAGACGTGGACGAAGACCTCGCGGGTGATGCCGTCGGCGGCGCGTTCGTCGCCGAGGACGCGGTGGGCGAGGCCGTGCACGAGGGAGGCGAAACGGTCGTACAGCTCACCGAGCGCGGCCGCCTCGCCGCGCGCCAGCCGTTGCTGCATCTTGCGGTCCCAGCGGGGCGGTGTGTCCTTCTTGGCCATGCGGCTCCCTCACCCCCGGTCGTACCTGCGCCGTTCCTGGTCTCCAGCCTGTGTGTACTGTCTCCTCGAATGTAGTCGGCACTTCTGACGACGCACGCTCCTTTGCGGCAATGTGCGCCCCCTGGAGAGCCGAGGGTGATATGAGCCTCCTACGTCTACCCTGTCGGAAACAGACCAAGCGAGGTCAAGCACGGTCAAGCGTGATCGATGACTGATCTGATGTTGATCAAACTCGACCGTACTCGATTGAAACAGCCCTGAAAACGCCCGAGAAATGGCGAGCTTGCCCCGCGCCATCAGTGGCCGACGGGTGTTTCATGGAACAACGGCGGGGCAGCCGCGCAGAAGGAAGCGAGGGTTGGGCTTCCGGTTCGGCGACTGAGAGGCATCGCGGTGGCGTTCAAAGTGACCGACTACGAGCACGGCCAGTGGGCCGTGCTACGGGTGTACGGCGAGATGGACCTGGTGACGTCACCGGTGCTGCGCCAGCGCGTGCACGAGGCGGTGGCCGACGGCCGCCGCTGTCTGGTCCTCGACCTCTCCGCGGTCGTGTTCTGCGACTCCAGCGGCGTCGGCGTCCTCATCGCCACCCGCCGCCTCATCCGCTCCTGCCAGGGCCGGCTGCGCCTGATCCTCCCGGCGCGGGGAACGGCCGACGCCTCCCACGTCAACCGTGTCCTCGGCGCCCTCGGGGTCCGCCGCCTCTTCGACGTCTACCCGGACGTGGACGAGGCCGTCGACGAGGAGGCCGAACCCCTCTCCGCATGACACCGCATGACATCGCGGTCACACCGTTGTCCCAGAAGTTGTCCCGGAATTCCCGCAGTCCTGACACAAGCGTCGCTTTCCCGCACCCTCACCGCCTCTGACGTCGTACGCTCCGTGCGAGAGACACCCCACGCGAGGTAAGGCGGGCCCGAACAGACATGGTCAGCACCGAATACGAGCGAAAGATCGCCGCCCGGTTCGCCACGTTCGACCAGAACGGCAACGGCTGGATCGACCGGGAGGACTTCAGCGCCGCGGCCAAGGCGGTCCTCACCGAGTTCGGCACCACCGCCCGGTCGGACAGGGGCCAGGCCCTGTACAGCGGCGCCGAGGCCTTCTGGCAGGGCATGGCCGGGATAGCGGACCGGGACGGCGACCAGCGCATCACCCGTGACGAGTTCGTCGGCGGCGCCGTCAAGCGCCTGCGCGACAACCCCGACCGCTTCGCCGAGATCGCCCGTCCCTTCCTCCACGCGGTCCTCGCCGTCGCGGACGGTGACGGGGACGGCGCGGCCACCGTCGAGGACACCGTCCGCGTCCTCAATGCCTTCGGCGTACGCGACGACATCGCCGCCATGGCCGCCGCCACCCTCGACACGGACGCCGACGGCCGCATCGGCGAGACGGAGATCGTGACGGCGTTCGCGCGCTACTTCACCGTTCCCGAATAGCGGTAACCGACGGAGAGGTAGCAGCCTCCGAATAGCGCTCCCGCAACTTGTACTTGAGGACCTTCCTCAGTGTCTCGTTCCGCGGAAGGGCGTCGACCACCTCCACCTGCTCCGGCAGCTTGTGGACCGACAGCCCTTCCGCGCGGAGATACGACGTGACGGTCTCCAGGGTCAATTCCTCGGCCCCCGCCGCGCGTTCGACCACCGCGCACACCCGCTCCCCGCGCTCGGCGTCCGGCAGCCCGATCACCGCCGCGTCCTGGACGGCCGGGTGGCGGTGGAGCAGATCCTCGATCTCCTTCGCCGAGATGTTCTCGCCCTTGCGGATGATCACGTCCTTGAGGCGCCCGGTGAGGACCAGATGGCCGCTCTCGGTGACGTGTCCGAGGTCGCCCGTGCGGAAGAAGCCCTCCTCGTCGAAGGCCTCCGCCGACTGCGCCGGGTCCAGGTAGCCCTGGCAGACGGCCTCCCCGCGCAGCCGCACCTCCCCGTCCACGACCCGGATCTCCATCCCCTCCGGCGGCCGCCCCTCCGTCGTCGCCAGGTTCTCCGGCGTGTCGTCCGGCGCCCCCATGGTGATCATCGGCACCTCGGTCATGCCGTATCCGTGGGTGAGCTGCACGCCCATCTCGCGTACGACGGAGTGGTACACCTCGGGCGGCTTGGGCGCCCCGCCGCCGGCCAGCAGCCGCAGGGTCGGGATGACGGGCGCCCCCGGCTGCCTGCGCTGCTCGGCCAGGAACATCGAGTAGAAGGCCGTCGACCCGCCCGCCACCGTCACCCCGTGCCGGCGGTAGCCGTCCAGCGCGGCGGGCAGCGCGAAGTGCTCGAACATCACGGCCGGGAAGCCGTACAGCAGCAGCATCACCATGTAGTCGGGGCCGCCGATATGCGCGTACGGGAAGGCGATCGACCCCACGTCGTCCGCGGTGAGGCGGAGCGCATGGGCGAGGCAGGAGCCGCCCGCGATCAGCGAACGGTCCGTGTGGCGTACGCCCTTGGGGTCGGAGGTGGTGCCCGAGGTCCAGTAGATCCAGCGGACGGCGGTGCCGTCGGAGGGCGGGGCGGGCAGTACGGCCGGATCGCCGTCGGGCAGGTCATCACTGCCGTACGCCTCGAAGATGCCCTTCGCGCCGAGCCGCCGCGCCATCTCGGTGTGGTCGAAGCCGCGCCACTCGCCGGGTACGGCGCAGTACTCGGCCTTCGACTCGCCGAGCGCGAAGCCGACTTCGCGGTCGCGGTAGAAGGGGATGACGGGGGACTGCACGGCACCGAGCCGGGCCAGCGCGAAGGACAGCAGCGCGGTCTCGATACGGGTGGGCAGCTGCCAGGCGACGACCGTGCCGGGGCGTACGCCCATGTCGTACAGCCCGGCCGCCACCCGCTCGGCCCGGCCGCGCAGTTCGCCGAAGCTCAGCGTGCGGTCGTCCTGGAGGAGGACCGGCCGGTCGGGGGTGAGGTCGGCGCGGCGGGACAGCAGCTCCCAGAGGGTGCGTGAGTCGCCGAGCGCGTGGGCGGTGTCGGTCACTGAGGGACCCCCCTTTAGCTGACGGACAGTCAGATCGTGGGCAGAGCGTAGGGCTCGGCGCCTTGTCGGTCCAGGGGTGCGGGACTAGCCTGCCGTTACCTGACGGCATGTCAGATAGGGGTTCGCGTCATGGATCTGTCCTGTACGCCCGAGGAGGAGGAGTTCCGGGCGCGGTTGAGCCAGTGGCTGGGGAAGGTGCTGCCCACGCTGCCGCCGAAGCCGTCACCGGACGACTGGCCCGGACGGCGTGCGTACGATCTCGGCTGGCAGCGCATGCTGTACGACGCCGGGTACGCCGACGTCCACTGGGATGCCTCCCCGACCCTGCGGCTGATCTTCCTGGAGGAGACGGAGAAGGCGGGCGCGCCCTACGTGGGCGCCAACTTCGTCGGGCTGCTGCACGCGGGGCCGACCATCGCGGCCGAGGGGACCGCCGAGCAGCGGGCGCGCTGGCTGCCGCCCATCCTGCGCGGCGAGGAGGTGTGGTGCCAGGGGTTCAGCGAGCCGGACGCCGGGTCCGACCTCGCGGCACTGCGTACGCGCGCGCGTAGGGACGGCGACGACTACGTGGTGAGCGGGTCCAAGATCTGGACGTCTCATGCCGAGGTCGCCGACTGGTGCGAGCTGCTGGTGCGGACCGACCCCGACGTGCCGAAACACAAGGGGATCTCCTGGCTCGCGATGCCGATGGACGCGCCCGGGGTGACCGTCCGGCCGCTGCGTACGCTCGCCGGCTCCACCGAGTTCGCCGAGGTCTTCCTCGACGAGGTGCGCGTCCCGGTCGCCAACCGGGTCGGGAAGGAGAACGACGGCTGGCGCGTGACGATGGTGACGCTGTCGTTCGAGCGGGGGACGGCGTTCGTGGGGGAAGTGGTCGCATGCCGGCGGGTACTGGGCGAACTCGCCCGGGAGGCCCGGCGGAACGGCCGCTGGGACGATCCCGCGCTGCGGCGCCGCCTCGGCCGGCTGAACGCCGAGTTCCGCGCGCTGTGGCGGCTCACGCAGTGGAACGTGAGCGAGGCCGAGCTGAGCGGGGGAGTTCCGGGCGTGGGGGGTTCGGTTTTCAAACTGAGGTACTCACGCGCGCGTCAGGAGCTGTACGACACCGCCGCCGAGGTGCTCGGGGCGGAGTCGCTCGATCTCGACCGGCCGTGGGTGCTCGACCGGCTGTCGTCGTTGTCGTACACCATCGCGGCCGGAACCTCCGAGATCCAGCACAACATCGTGGCCGAGCGGATTCTCGGGCTGCCGAAGGGGCGGTGAGGGGCGCGGTGCGCTTCCAACTCAACGATGACCAACGGGCGCTGCGGGACGGCGTACGGGAACTGCTGGCGCGGCGCTTCGACCGCGACACGCTGTGGGCCGCGGTCGCCGAGCCCCGCCTGGACCGGGCGCTGTGGCGGGCGCTCGGCGAGGCGGGCTTCTTCGCGCTGCGGCTGCCGGAGGCGGACGGCGGGGTCGGACTCGGGCTGCCCGAGACGGTGTTGGCGTTCGAGGAGGCCGGCCGGGCACTGCTGCCGGGGCCGCTGGTGGCCACGCATCTCGCGGCGGGGGTCGTGGCGGGGGCCGCGGAAGGGGAGGTGGCCGTGGCGGCCGTGGGCGGGGGCGGGCTGGTGGAGTGGCTGACGGAGGCGGACGTGGTGCGCGGGGACGCCTCCGGGGCCGTACCGCTGCGGTCGGTGGACCCGCTGACGCCCCTGCACCAGGTGCCCAGTACGACGGCCTCCGCTCCCGTGGACTCTCCCGTCGACTCCGTCGCCGTCCTCCTCACCGCCGCCGAACAGCTCGGCACGGCTACCCGCACCTGTGAGCTGGCAGTGCAACACGCCCGGACACGCGAACAGTTCGGGCAGCCGATCGGGGCCTTCCAGGCAGTCAAACACCTGTGCGCGCGCATGCTGGTGCGGGTGGAGACGGCGCGCGTGGCGGTGTACGCGGCTGCCGTGACCCGCGACCCCCTGGACATCGCGGGGGCACGGCTGTTGGCCGACGAGGCGGCCGTGCGCGGGGCCCGTGACTGTCTTCAGGTGCACGGAGGGATGGGGTTCACCTGGGAGTCCGACGTACATCTGTGCCTGAAGCGGGCTTGGGCGCGGGCTCAGCGTGGCGGAGACGCTACGGAGGGTGAGGAGCTGCTCGCGGGGGATTTGCTGGTGGGACCCGCCTGACCAGGGGGGTTGGTGGGGACAGTGGTACGGATGTCGCGGAATGTGGCATACCGGAATTACCGAGCGTTGATATCGGGTTGTGTCCTACGCGTGACTTGTCACGGCCTGGAGTCGGAGCTCCGCTCCGGTACCTTGTGTGGGATGCGAGTGGTTCCGAGGCCGAGCCATCCCGGTGTTGTCCCAGGGGTTATCCCAAGGGCGGCTCCGGAACTGGCGATGCGCGCCGCTCGCAGGGCCGGACCGCGTCACGCTCCGGCCTGTTCGACTTCCCGCAACGAGCGTCGCACAGTATGCCGCACAGGTACTCCTTCGCGCTGGAATATGCCCGAAGCGCTTGTTGAGGTGACTGTACGTCAACCATGCTGTCGTGCAAGGGAATCACAATCCGTGATCCCTGTCCCGGCCATGCCCTCCATGGCCGCCCAGACTTTGACCACGATCGTGGCCCTTGCGAGGCGCGAGGCGATGTGTCCGCCGGTTCGGATGGTGTGAACGGTGCAGGTGCTTCAAGTGCAGCTGGAGATCCGGCCCGACCCCGCAGAGGTGGGGCGTGCCCGGAGATGGGCCCGTTCGCGGCTCGCCGGGTCCGGCATAGGAGCGGATGAGCCAGTGGCCGAGACGCTGATCCTGCTCGTCTCCGAACTCGTCACCAACGCCGTGGTGCACACCGGGTGTCCGGCCGTGCTGCGGCTCCGGGTGTTCGGCGGCGGCTCGGCGGGCAACGGTTCCGCGGGCACCGTGCGACTGGAAGTGGTCGACGGCAGCGCCTGCCCTCCGGCGCCTCGGTGCGCGGAGGGTGAGGACACCGACGGGCGCGGCCTGGCGCTGGTCGAGGGGCTCGCCGACCGGTGGGGCTGGAGCCCGGAAGGGGCCGGCAAGCGGATCTGGTGCGAGCTGGACCGGTGTACGGCGGGGTCCTCGGCCGAGGTGCCGACGGCTTGCCCGGTGGGCGGGACGACGGCTTCGGCTTATGAAGGCTATGAGGGGCTGGCGGCTTACGGGGTGGTGTAGTTGCGGGGCGGCCTGGAGCGGCTGCTTCGGCATGCGGTCGATGCCGCGGCGGCGCGCGGGTGGCTCGGCGGTGCCTTCGTTCGCGCCGCATACGCCTGCGCGTGGGCGCACGGAGCCGGAAGATCGCGGTGGTGATCGCGGGTCGGTGCGCCGGGACGTGCTCCCGTACGCGTCGCCGTAAATCGGATGGAACGGGCAAATCCCCGAACGGGTGTTGACGTGCCGTGTCCGTTTGATCACGCTTGTGTTCAACGATTCGCCGCGAGGGGACGACGAGGGATTCGGTGACGGGAGCCCTCGACGAGTGTGGGTCGTGTTTCGGCGTCGGCTCCTACAGGGCCCGAGGGAGCAGGGCGGGTACGCCGGAGCCGGATGGCGGCGCGCGGTGCCGAGCTCGGGGCGGGCATCGGCGCGCCGCCCTCCGGGGGCGGGGGCGGAACTTCCAGAGCTGTTGCGGGGGTCGTCTGCGGAGGTCAGAGGATGGCCACGGGGGCTACGGGCGTGCCTGTGCCGCCGACGAACGGCTCGGGCATCGCCGACAGGAAGAAGTCGTAGCGGTTCGCTTGTCCACAGGCTGTGGACAACTCTTCGAGATTCCAGTTCTGCCCCTGCGGCATCCCCATCTCGACCAGGTCCAGCGCGTGCACCGGCAGCCACAGGTCCTCGATCTCCGGCGGGAAGATCTCGAAGGTGAGCGTGTCGTTGGCGACGGCGGCCACGTCCCGGGCGTGGAACCACTCCGGGGTGCGCAGGGAGAGGCCGGGGGAGGGGTACGCGTACGCGTGCTTGTCACCCCCGAGGTAGGTCCGCACCTGGCCGGTCCGGACGAGGACGATGTCTCCGGCGCGTACCCGGGTGCCGGCCAACTCCTCGGCCGCGTCCAGGTCTTCGGGGGTAACCGCGTGGTCGCCGTCGAGGCGGTCCAGGCCCAGGGCGCGGGGGATGTCGAGGAGCACCCCGCGCGAGACGATGTGCCGCGCCTTGTCGATGCCGCTGAACTCGGCGCCCGAGTGCGGGGTGATGGTGGTGGCCGGGCGGCCGTTGTAGATCCTCCCGGAGTGGGAGACGTGGGTGAGGGCGTCCCAGTGGGTGGCCGCCTGGAGGCCCATGGTCACGGCGTCGTCGCTGCACGCGACCGTGCCGGGGCCGAAGATCTCCTGGTTGATCTGCACCATGACGTGCAGGGGATTCACCCGGCCCGGGATCATGCCCGTCTGCACGCCGTCCTGTTGGAGGGGCAGGGCGAGGGGGACGCGCCGGCCGGTCCGGACGGACGCGGCGGCCTCGCGTACGACGTCGTCGGTGATCAGGTTGAGCGTCCCGATCTCGTCGTCCGCTCCCCAACGGCCCCAGTTGTTCACGCGCTTGGCGATCTCATAGAACTCGTCCGGCAGTGACATGGGGCCTCCCCAGGGCTTGTCTCCTGGTATCTGACGGGTCGTAGAATTCCGGTACGAGCAAATCTAACGGTCCGTCAGATTCAGTGGGAGGGGTCGGCGTGAGCAGCTTCCTGGCAGGCAGGGTCGTCGCGGTGACGGGGGCCGGGCGGGGGATCGGTCGGGCGGTGGCGCTCGCGGCGGCGGCCGAGGGGGCGCGTGTCGTCGTCAACGACTACGGGGTGTCGGTGGACGGGTCCGAGCCGGCCAGTTCCGTGGCCGAGGGGGTCGTCAAGGAGATCCTGGCGGCGGGCGGGGACGCGGTCGCCGTGGCCGACGACGTCTCGACGATGGCGGGCGGGCAGCGGGTGGTCGACGCGGCGGTGTCGTCGTACGGGCGGATCGACGGTGTGGTGTGCGTGGCCGGGATTCTGCGGGAGCGGATGCTCTTCAACATGAGCGAGGAGGAGTGGGACCCCGTCGTCGCCACCCACCTGAAGGGCACGTTCACCGTCTTCCGCGCCGCGTCGGCCCTGATGCGCAAGCAGAAGTCGGGCGCATTGATCGGCTTCACCAGCGGCAACCACCAGGGCTCGGTCTCCCAGGCCAACTACAGCGCGGCGAAGGGCGGGATCATCTCGCTCGTCCGCAGCGCCGCGCTCGGCCTGCACAAGTACGGGGTCACGGCGAACGCCGTCGCGCCCGTCGCCCGTACGCGGATGTCGGCGAACGTCCCGATGGAGCTGACGGAGATCGGCGACCCGGAAGACGTGGCCGCGCTCGTGGTCTACCTGCTCTCCGACCGGGCCCGGGAGGAACGCATCACCGGGCAGGTGTACACCATCGCCGGGCCGAAGATCGCGGTGTGGGCGCAGCCGAGGGAGTTGCGGGCGGGGTACGCCGAGGGTTCCTGGACGCCCGAGCGGATCGCGGAGTTCCTGCCGGGGACGGTGGGGGCGGACCCGATGCCGATGCTGGAGCGGCTGGAGGCGATGGCGCGGGCCGCGGGGGAGGGGGCACGGCCGAACGCGTGACGGGTGTGCGATGAGGGGATGCGGGTGGCGCGGGCGGGAGGAGAGCCATGGAGTTCGGGTTCGGTACGGAGGACGAGGCGTTTCGCGGTGAGGCGCGGGAGTGGCTGGGCGCGCACCTCGTGGGTGACCCACCGCGCCGCGACTGGGAGCGGGAACTCGGGCGGGGCGGATGGATCGGGCTCGGGTGGCAGGAGGCCGGGTACGGCAACCGGACCGCGAGCCTCCTGCAACAGGTCGTCTGGGCCGAGGAGTACGCCCGGGCGAAAGCCCCCGCCCGGTCGGGGCACATCGGGGAGAAGCTCCTCGCGCCCACCCTCATCCAGCACGGCACCGACGAGCAGAAGCAGCGCTTCCTGCCGCCGATCGCGCGCGGCGAGGAACTCTGGTGCCAGGGCTACAGCGAACCCGGCGCGGGCTCGGACCTGGCCGGGGTGCGCACCACGGCCGTACCCGAAGCGGGCGCGTCGTACCGCGTCACCGGCCAGAAGATCTGGACCTCCCTCGCACACGAGGCGGACTGGTGCTTCGTCCTCGCCCGCACCGAACCCGGATCGCGCCGCCACCACGGCCTGTCCTTCCTCCTCGTCCCCATGGACCAGCCCGGCCGTGTCGACGTGCGGCCCATCCGGCAGATGACCGGGACGAGCGAGTTCAACGAGGTGTTCTTCGACGGCGCCGTGGCCGAGCACGTCGTCGGCGGCGAGGGCAACGGCTGGCGCGTCGCCATGAGCCTCCTCGGCTTCGAACGAGGGGTATCGACTCTTGCCCAACAGATCGGATTCGCCGAGGAGTTGGAGCACGTGATCCATACGGCCGTCGAAACCGGCGCGGTCGACGACCCCGTCGTACGCGACCGCCTGGTACGCCAGTGGGCCGAACTGCGCACGATGCGGTGGAACGCCCTGCGGACGCTGGGCGGTTCGGGCGACGCCGGTGCGCCGAGCGTGGCCAAGCTGCTGTGGGGCGGCTGGCATCAGCGGCTCGGGGAGCTGGCGATGCTGGTGCGGGGCGCGGAGGCGGCGGTGGGCCCGGCGGACCGGTCGCCGTCGACACCGTACGAACTCGACCCGCTCCAGCACCTGTTCCTCTTCTCCCGGGCCGACACGATCTACGGCGGCTCGGACGAGGTCCAGCGCACGATCATCGCCGAGCGCGTGCTCGGCCTGCCGAGGGAGCCCAAGGGCTGAGGGGGTTGTGATGCGAGGCGTGGTCTTCGACGGGCAACGGACGCAGGTGGTCGACGACTTGGAGGTACGGGACCCGGGGCCGGGCGAGGTCCAGGTCACCCTGTCGGCCGCCGGCCTGTGCCACAGCGACCTGTCGGTGGTGGACGGCACGATCCCGTTCCCCGTCCCCGTGGTGCTCGGTCACGAGGGCGCGGGAGTCGTGGAGGCGGTGGGCGAGGGCGTCACCCACGTCCGGCCCGGCGACCACGTGGCCCTGTCCACCCTCGCGAACTGCGGCGCCTGTGCGGACTGCGACCGGGGCCGCCCGACGATGTGCCGCAAGGCGATCGGGCGACCGGGGCAGCCGTTCAAGCGGGCCGCGCGGCCCCTGTACCAGTTCGCGTCCAACTCGGCCTTCGCGGAACGCACGGTGGTCAAGGCCGTGCAGGCGGTTCGCATCCCGAAGGACATCCCGCTGCCGTCGGCCGCGCTGATCGGGTGCGGGGTGCTGACCGGGGTGGGCGCCGTACTGAACCGCGCCCGCGTGGACCGGGGCGAGTCCGTCCTGGTCATCGGCACGGGCGGCATCGGCCTCAACGTCATCCAGGGCGCCCGCATCGCCGGCGCCCCACGGATCGTCGCGGTGGACGCCAACCCCGACAAGGAGGCGGTGGCCCGGCAGTTCGGCGCGACCCACTTCCTGACCTCGACGGAAGGCGTACGGGACATCCTCCCCACGGGCGCGGACCACGCCTTCGAGTGCGTCGGCCGCGTCGAACTCGTCCGCCAGGCCATCGACCTGCTCGACCGCCACGGCCAGGCGGTCCTGCTCGGCGTACCCCCGGCCACGGCCGAGGCAACCTTCCTCGTCTCCTCCATGTACCTGGACAAGTCCATCCTGGGCTGCCGCTACGGTTCCTCCCGCCCGCAGCGTGACATCGCCCTGTACGCCGACCTGTACCGCGAAGGACGGCTCCTGCTGGACGAGTTGGTGACGGCGACGTATCCGGTGGAGGAGTTCGAGAAGGCGGTGGAGGACGCGCGGAGGGGGAGGGTGGCGCGGGCGGTGCTGACGTTCTGAACACATGGGGCCCGACCGAATACCGGTCGAGGCCCATGTGCCCGTTGTGTCCGCTGCACCCGCCGGTCGGACGCGCGGGCAAGGAGACGCGTACGCGTGAAGGGGGCGCGGCTCGGCCATTCGGCCGGGTTCAGGGACGGAGACCGGCCGGGTCGCCGGCCATTCGGCCGATGTGTGGGAACGGCCGCCCGGACGAAAGTAGGGCTGCGGTGACCGGCAGCCCGGCCGCCGTAGGGCCGTCGGTCACACCCACGCCAACCGGCGGCCCTCAGTACGCCCGGTGTCTGAGCGGACCAGGGCCGTGGCCGCCTTCGTGTCAGCCTTTGAGGACCGCGACTTGGCGGGCCCTCTCATCGAGTTCCCGCACGGCTCGCGCCTTGCGGTAGGGGGCGATGCGCTTGCGCATGGTCGCGAAGTGCTCGTCGCCCCGAGCTGTCGACAACATCATGTAGTCGTCGAGGAAGACGCCCCACGTCGAGCACGCCTCTTCCAAGTACCCATACTCGAATTGCCGTTGGGCCAAGACCGCGTTGGAGTGAACGCGACCTTGCCGTTCTTGCCGGGGCTGGACCTTCAGTGATTGCTTCATGGCCGCGATGGAACCGGGCAGGTCCTTCATCTCGTACAGCACGTGGGCCACGTGGAACTGGTACGCGGACTGGTCGTATCCACCGATCGACTCCCGCCGCGAGTCGGCCTTCGCAAGGGCGGCTTCAGCTTCCCGCAGTCGGGTGAACGCCGCGTGACGGTCGCCCACCATCGAGGCCGCGTGCGCCTGCTGTCCGCGCAGGAAGGCGACGAGACGAGGACCCGCCTTCGGCGCCGCCTCGGCCGCGGAGTCCGCGAGGTCCAGCGACTTCTTGCCGAAGCCGAGGTTTGATGCCTGCAAGGACATACCGCGCAGGGTCCGGCAGTACGTCCACAGCAGGTGGCGAGCTGGGCCGCCGTTGCCGTCAATCTCGCCGTCGGCATCGGCTGGATCGTCGCCTTCACGGGCTTTCTCCGCGCGCTCGATGAGCTGCAACGGAAGATCATGCAGGATGCGCTGGCGGTCACCCTCGGCGTGGGGTGGGTCGTCGGATTCTCCTATGTCGTCGCGGACGCTGCCAGCCTCGTCGCCCGCGATGTCGATATCGCCGTCCTCCCCGCGCTCATGGGAGTCGTCTTTATGGTCGCCTTCGTCGTCGGCAAGATCCGATACCGATGAAGAACCGCATCACGGACCTTCGCGCCGAACGCGGTTGGACGCAGGCCGACCTGGCTCAGCGTGCCGGCGTGTCCAGGCAGACGATCAACGCCATCGAAACAGGGAAGTTCGACCCAAGCCTTCCCCTCGCCTTCCGTCTTGCCAAGCTGTTCGGCCTGAGGATCGAAGAGCTCTTCCTCGACGAATGAACCCAATGTGTTTCTGATCAATATGACCGACCTGATGGCCCGCCGCCTCACTGGAGAAGCCGCCACCCCGTGGCGCGACGCGGTATAACCGGATGAAATACCAATTCCGGGATGAAACATCGGGAGGAAGCGACCTCTGAGAGTGCGCTTGCCCCTGCCATCGCTCAAATGAAGTCGGAGGCGTGACCGTGCGCCCATTGGCGGAAGGTGCGAGCTGGAGCTCCCGTTATCTGGTCGAGTGTGAGGTAGGCATCGTCGTCCGGGGCGCTCGTGTCATGGGGTTCATCTGTGATGCCTTCGACGCCGTCGTAGCTTTCGAAGCCGAACAGGAAGTCTGCGTTCGCGGCCGCGAAGCCCCCTTGGGCTCGGTAGAAGCCGCGGGCTTGTTCGGCGGAGACCTCATCGAGCGTGATCTGTTCTCCGATCGCTTCCGCGATCACTGCAACCTGTTCGCGTTTGGTGAGACTTTCCGGTCCAATGATCGTGTCGATCCGTCCGAGGCGGCGTGGGTCGAGCAGGTTGGCCAGGACGACGTCGGCAACGTCGGCCTCATGGATGGGATGCCCGATCTGATCAGGAAAGGGCTCCACAGCTCGGCGATTTGCCTTGATCGCTGGTCCCCATATGAGGAGTGAGTTTGTCGCGAACTCACCGGGACGCACGATGCTCCAATCCAGTCCCGAGTCCATGACAGCCTGCTCGACGACGGCGTTGTGCGTGGTGTCGTAGCCGGCCGTTACGGCGGCGGAGGAGACCACGACCACGTGCTCGACGCCCGCCTGCTTTGCGCGAGAGACGACCGCCTCAACGGTCTCAGGGACCGCGATCAGGACGAGTTGCGCGGCACCGTCGAATGCGTGCCTCAGTGTGGACGGGTCGTCCAGGTCGCCGAAGACCACGTCCGCACCATCCGGGAGTGAGGCACGTTGCGGGTGTCGCGACATTCCGCGCACTGTGTGACCGGCATCAAGCAGCCCTTCGACGACCAGGCTGCCGATCGTCCCAGTGGCCCCGATGACAATAATGGGAGGGATCTTCTTTAAATGAGACATAGATTCTCACTATAAGACGTCGACGTATCATGATGCAATGGACCTCTCCCCTCAACGTGCACGGACCCGTCAGGCGATCCTTGACGCCGCAGCAGCGCAGTGGTCTCGCGATCCCACCGTCGGCCTTGGCGACATCGCCGCCGCCGCCGGCGTGGGGCGAGCAACCATTCACCGGTATTTCTCCGACCGTCAGGTCCTTCACACAGCGCTCATCACCGACTCGTGGATGACGCTACGAGCGGCGATCGAGCATGCCGGCCCCGCCACAGACTCGGCGCTCGAGGTGATCCAACGGATCATCACCGCGATGGCGCACGCTGGTGATCGGATGAGCTTCTTGTTCACCACCACCGAAGGCACGCCTTCTGAGGCTGACGCCGGTATCGCACGCGAGGTCGACGAGCTGATCCTCGCCGAGATCGAACGAGGCCAGCGTGAAGGTGCACTCGACTCGGCAGTTCCCGCGTGGTGGATAGAGTTGATGATCTGGAGCACCGTCTACACGGGCTTGCGAGCCGCCGCCGACGGACTCGTACCACGGCACGGCGTGGACGAACTGATACGCCGAACTCTTCGCCGAGCAGTAAGCGAGCAGCCCAAGTAGCGGCCCGGACAAACCCAGCGTGACTGGCTCGCACCAACTCGGGGATGGCAACCGCGGGCGCCGGCAGGAGCGATCAGGTAGTGGCGGTGTCCTGTCCCTGCCCCCCCGAGTGCTGGCGAGCCGGTAGGAGTCGGTGCCGGTCTCTAGGATGTTGCCGCCGAAGGTGAGCCGGTCGACGATGGCCGCGCAGAGCCGCGGATCGGTGAATGTTTTCGTCCAGCCCCCAAACGACTCGTTCGAGGCGATGGCGACGCTGTCTTCTCCTCGCGCTCGGTCAGGACCTGGAACAGCAGCTCAGCGCCCCTGCGGTCCAGCTCCATACAGCCCAGCTCATCGATGCACAAAAGATCGACACGCCCGTAGCGGGCGATGGTCTTGGTCAGGATCTTCTCGTCCGCGGCCTCGACCGGCTCGTTGACCAGCTTGGTGGCGAGTGTGTAGCGCACCCGGAATCCGGCCATGGCGGCCTCGGTGCCCAGCGCGATCAGCAGGTGCGACTTGCCCGTGCCGGAGTCGCCGATCAGGCAGAGCGGCAGACCCTTCGGACCTTGCCGGTCGGCACTCCGCCCAGCACGCTGAGAGCGTGAACGTGGCCCTCGAGGAACGCCTCCTGGCCGCAGGAGGCGAAGACGCTCGATGCACGGCCTTGCCCGAATACGGCAGGCGCATCGCGAACACGAAGCAGGTGACCAGCTCACCGGCCAGGCGTACCTTCACGTCGCCGAAGTCCACCTCAGCCTCGGCCCCCGGCCGGTGGGACTGCGGAATAAAGGCGTGCACCACCCCGCGGCCGGCCTCAACGGCGATCTGGGGTCGCCGGTCGGCGACATAGGCCCGCACCATCGGATAGGTCACCGCCTCCGCCCCGTGCTCGTCCAGGAGCCGGTCGAAGATCCGCTTGACCGTGTGACGCTGCTTGCGCGGCGCATCCAGATCTGCCCGGAGCATCTCGTCGATCAACGGCTTGTAGGCATCCAGACGGGTCCCACGCGGCCGCGGCTTCTTCCGCGGCTCCGGTCAGACCGACTCCAACGCGGCCTTCACCGTGCGGAATCCGACTCCGTACTCACGCATCAAGGCCCGGTACGACATCCCTGCCCGGGCGTCACGGCGGATCGCCGCGTACAAGTCGACCTTGGACTTCGGTGGCGCCATCGCAGCCTCATCCCGCAGAGCACGTCCATGCTCCCACCGCAAGCCCTCAAGTGTTGCCAGAACTTACAGACAGCGCCCTCGGGCGAAACAAGGCGTTCTCGGGCCTGAGCAACAAGTGGTGTCAGGTTCCACTAACAAAGCCAGCGCCAACTGCCCGCCATCGCCGACGCCCAAATGCTTCGCACTGGTGGATGCTCCGGCTGCAAGCTCTCCGGCTCCTGCCGCGGGTGTGCCGACCGCTGGCCAAGGCGTACCAGAACGCGAAGGCACTACTGGAAACCTACTGCCGACACGGACTGCGAGGAGTACCGGAAGGACCGCTGTAGCCATCGAGATCACCCGACGCCCGGAGACCGAGGAGGAGCCGACAGGGCTGGTCATCGTCGAGGACCTGGAGGCGCTGGCCGAGGAGTCCGCCGCCCCCTGCAACGACGACAACCCCTACCGGTAGATCCGTCAATCGCGTGGGCCCTGCGCCGTCGGTGTCGCAGGGCCCACATCTCGTCGTTCGTGTAAAGGTGTGTCGTCATGGCCACAGCGCGCATCCCCTTTGAAGATCTCCCGGCACCGCTGCTCGCACTGATCGAGGAGCGCACGGGCCCTGTGAAGGCCATCGACAATGTGCGGGACGGCTTCAACTCGGAGATCTCGGCCTGCCTCACCACGGCGTCAGGTGTCTGCTATGTCAAGGGCCTCCGGTCGACGCATCCGCGCGTCTGGACGCAGAAGCGCGAGGCCGAGATCAATCCGTACGTCAGTGGCCGGGTGGCTCCCCGGCTGTTCTGGCGGATCGAGGCCGAGGGCTGGGACCTGATCGCGTTCGACGTTCTGAACGGCCACCACGCCGACTACCGCCCCCACTCCACGGACCTGCGGCTCGTCGCCGAGACGCTCACGCGTCTCTCGGCGATCCGAGCCCCTGAGGGGATCACCCTCAAGCGAGCCGAGGACCGCTTGAAGAACTACGTCGCGACGCCTGCGGACCTGGAGTACTTCGCCGGAGATGCTCTCGCGCACACGGACCTGAACGACACCAATGTGATCGTCGGCGATCAGGCCCGTCTCGTCGACTGGGCCTGGGCCACGCGCGGCGCCGACTGGCTCGACGCCGCCTACTGGGTCATCTGGCTCGTGGCCGCAGGCGGTCAGAGCCCGGAGTGCGCCGAGCAGTGGGCCGACCGCATCCCGGCGTTCCGTAGCGCTCCGCCCGTCGGCGTGACCGCCTTCGCCGAGGCCAACGAAAACCTCTGGGAGGAGATCGCCGACGCGGACCCGGACCCGTGGACCGTACGCATGCGCCTCGCCGCAAGCTCCTGGGCGGCCCATCGCGCGGCTGTGTGACTTCCCACCGGCTGCCCGGCTTGCCCGCCCCTTCACCGGGGGTACTTACTGCTTGCTCCGGTCACCCTCGACGGTTCCGGGCGTGCTCTCGGAGGACGGCTCGACCCGGATCACGTACGTCCCCTTGAGCGGCGATGTGGCGACCAAGCATCTGTCGCGAAGCTCAGCAGTCGTACGACGAACAGGACGCCCTCGCGGGCGCGTTGCTGAACCTCGTCGGCTCGTCGCCGGCGATCCTCGCGGGCGTCGCCCTGACCCTGGCGCTCACGGCGATCGGAGCGGTGGGGGAGAGCAGGCGCGCTGCGGTTTCGGCGAAGGCTTCCACTGGATCAACTCCTGCTGGGGGAACGAAGGTTGCCGTCGCCGGGGACACGGCTGTCGCTGCGACCCCCCGCCCGGAACGTCCGCCGATACACGGTCGGCGTGACCCCGAGCGCCGCCTGTAGGTGCTGGCGCATCGACTGGGCCGTGCCGAAGCCGGCGTCGTGGGCGACCTGGTCGATGGAGAGGCCGGTGGACTCCAGGAGGTGGCGGGCGCGTTCGACGCGTTGCTGGGTGAGCCACTGGCCGGGGCTGATGCCGGCCTCCTCGCGGAAGCGGCGGGTGAAGGTGCGGACGGACATGGACTCCTGCTCGGCCATGTCGCGGAGCTGGATGGGTTCGTGGAGGCGGCCGAGGGCCCAGGCGCGGGCGGTGGTCGTGGTCGCCGCCCGGGGTTCGGGCAGCGGGCGTTGGATGTACTGGGCCTGCCCGCCGTCGCGGTGCGGGGGTACGACGGTACGGCGGGCCACCTCGTTGGCGACCGCGGTGCCGTGGTCGCGGCGCACGATGTGGACGCACAGGTCGATGCCGGCCGCGACGCCGGCGGAGGTCAGGACGTCGCCGTCGTCGACGAACAGGACGTCCGCGTCCACCTCGACCTTCGGGAAGAGCCGCTGGAAGTGCTCCGCCGAGGACCAGTGCGTGGTCGCCGGGCGGCCGTCCAGGTGGCCGGCGGCGGCCAGGACGTAACCGCCGGTGCAGATGGCGACGAGCCGGGTGCCGGGGCGGATGTGGGCGAGGGCGGCGGCCAGCTCGGGGGTCAGGACGCCCTCCTCGTGGACCGGGCCGAACTCGTACGAGGCGGGGATCACGACCGTGTCGGCGGTGGCCAGGGCCTCGGGGCCGTTCTGGACGAGGATCGCGAAGTCGGCGTCCGTCCTGACCGGGCCGGGCGGGCGGATCGAGCAGGTGACGACCTCGTACAGGTGCCGGCCGACCGCGTCCCGTGTCTTGCCGAAGATGCGCTGCGGGATGCCCAGTTCGAAGGGGATCAGGCCGTCGAGGGCGAGGACGACCACGCGGTGTCGGGGGGTGTGCTCGGGGTCCTTGTCGGTGGCCATGGCCCGATCTTAACGAATGCTGTCCTTCGGGCCACTCGATTGTCGTGATCGCGGGAACGAAGCTCGATGACGTGACTCAGACGACGGAATCCCCAGCCTCCGTACCAGGACCTCGGCCCGCCAAGCCCTCCCGTTCGCGTATCCACCGGGCATGGTTCGTCGCCGCCGTCACGTTCGTGACGATCATCGGCGCGGCGGCGTTCCGATCGCTGCCCGGACTGCTGATCGATCCGCTGCACCAGGAGTTCGACTGGTCGCGGGGCACGATCGGGGCGGCGGTGTCGATCAATCTGGCGCTGTACGGGCTGACGGCGCCGTTCGCCGCCGCGCTGATGGACCGCTTCGGCATCCGCCGGGTGGTCGCGGTCGCGCTGACGGTGATCGCGATCGGCTCGGGTTCGACGGTGTGGATGACCTCGGCCTGGCAGCTCATGCTCAGCTGGGGGCTGCTGGTGGGCCTGGGCGCCGGTTCGATGGCGCTCGCGTTCGCGGCGACGGTCACGAACCGGTGGTTCACCGAGCGGCGCGGGCTGGTGAGCGGCATCCTCACCGCCGCCTCGGCGTCCGGGCAGCTGATCTTCCTGCCGCTGCTGTCGTGGATCGTCTCCGAGTACGACTGGCGCCCGGCCGCCGTCACGGTCGCGCTGGCGGCGCTGGCCGTCGTCCCCTTCGTATGGCTGCTGCTGCGGGACCATCCGGCCGACGTGGGGGTGAAGCCGTACGGGGCGACGGAGTTCGTGCCCAAGCCCGCGCCCGTGCCGGGGGCCGCCCGGCGTACGGTGTCGGTGCTGTTGTCGGCCATGCGTACGGGACCGTTCTGGCTGTTGGCGGGTACGTTCGCGATCTGCGGTGCCTCGACGAACGGCCTGATCCAGACCCACTTCGTCCCCGCCGCCCACGATCACGGCATGCCGATCACGGCCGCGGCCTCGCTGCTGGCGGTCATCGGCGTCTTCGACGTGCTGGGCACGATCGCGTCGGGGTGGTTCACGGACCGTTTCGAGCCACGGCGGCTGCTGGCGGTCTACTACGCGTTCAGGGGCGTGTCGCTGCTGTTCCTGCCGATGCTGCTCGCGCCGAGCGTCGAGTTGCCGATGGTCTTCTTCATCGTCTTCTACGGCCTCGACTGGGTCGCCACGGTTCCGCCGACCATGGCCCTGTGCCGCGAGCACTACGGCGACGACAGCGCCATCGTCTTCGGCTGGGTCCTCGCCTCCCACCAGGTCGGCGCCGCCCTCGTCGCCTTCCTCGGCGGGGTCGCGCGGGACACCTTCGGGTCGTACGACGTGATGTGGTACGCGTCGGGGGCGCTGTGCGCGGCGGCCGCGCTGATGGCGCTGGTGATCCGGCGACGGCCCGTCACGCAGGCAACGCAGGCCGGGGAGTTCGTCGCCGCGGACTAGATCAGGAACCCGGTCGGCATCGCTCGACGAACGTGGGCGGGGGGCCAAGGGGCCGTTCGTACCAGGGCAGTGCCGCTGCGTACTGAGGTTGAACTCGCAGTGGCGGGCCGGTAGATCATCCGGCGCCCATGAGTAATCCGGTCTCGGTGAGGCAGCCGTCGATCAGCTCTGCCCG